>CAJWER010000181.1 GCA_913030785.1 uncultured Chloroflexota bacterium
AAGACGGAGACCGAGCCCGATGACGTGGCCGAGGCCCCTGCCAGAGAGTTCACCGAGCCTCTGAGCGGCGGCGTATTCAGACGGCTCTGGGCAGACCCGCCGACCCTGGACCCGCACCTGACGTCAGACACGACGTCTGCCGGGATCGTGGTAGAGGTGTTCAGCGGCCTGGTGGCCTTGAACGTTGACCTGCAGCTCGTGCCGGACCTGGCCGAGAGCTGGACCATCGACAAAGGTGTGGTATATACCTTCAAGCTGCGGCCCAACGCAACGTTCCACAACGGCAAACCGGTGACGGCTGAAGACTTCAAGTGGTCGCTGGAGAGGGCGGCCAACCCGAAAACAGCGTCGCCAGTCGCCGACACCTATTTGAACGACATCGAGGGCGCGATGGAGTACATCGAGGGGAACGCCTCGGAGATCAGCGGCATCAAGGTCATCGACAACCGCACCCTACAGATCACGATTGACGCCCCCAAAGCCTACTTCCTAGCCAAGCTAACATATCCGACTGCCTATGTCCTCGATCAGGAGACCGTGGAGGCCGGAGGGCGCAGCTGGTGGGTAGACAACCCGGTGGGCACTGGGGCCTTCAAGCTTGCCGAGTACCGTATCGGGGAGCGCATAGTTCTTGAGCGCAACGACGACTACTACCGCGAACTCGCACTACTGGACAGCATAGTCATGAACTTGGCCGGCGGCCAGGCGATGGCGATGTACGAGAACGACGAGATCGATATCACCGGCGTGGGGCTGTTCAATCTGGATCGCGTGCTCGATCCCACTGAGCCCCTCAATAAGGAGCTGGTAATAGCACCTCCGGGCTTTAGCGTGTCGTACATCGGGTTCAACACGACGAAGCCACCCTTCGACGACCTAAAGTTTCGGCAGGCGCTGAACCACGCCGTGGACAAGGGGCTTATCGCGACAGAGGTCCTATCCGAACTGGTGCAGCCAGCCTACAGCATTCTGCCCCCGGGCTTCCCCGGCTACACCGACAAGATCAAGGGGCTTTTGCACGATCCCGAGCTTGCGAAGAAGCTTCTGAGCGAGTCCGCATACGCGGACCCGGACAACAGGCCTCGAATCGTGGTCACTGTCCCCGGGACGGGGGGCGGTATCGGCCTCGACCTTGAGGTGATCCTGGAGATGTGGAAACAGGTGCTTGGCGTCGAGGTCGAGATCCAGCAGGTTGAGTGGGCCACCTACCTGGAGGACCTGGAGGACCAGAAGTTCCAGGCCTATGCTGGGCTGGGGTGGGAGGCGGACTATCCCGACCCTCAGGACTTCCTGGACATCCTGTTCCATAGCGAGAGCGGGATAAACCACGGCGCCTACTCCAACCTCGCGGTAGACGCTATCCTGGAGGAGGCGCGGACGGAACCCGACGTGCCCCGCCGCGTAGAACTGTACCACCAGGCGGAACAGCTCATCGTCGACGGTGCAGCGTGGGTGCCGATGTGGTTCACGGGCGAGCGCTACAGACTAGTCAAGCCCAATGTTGATGGGTATGTAATGACACCGATGATCGTGCCAAAGCTACGGCAGATCAAGATCGGCGACTAGGTTCCTGTTGCCGGCATCGTCGCTCTTAGTCCCGCAACCTGGCGTGACAAAGCATCAAGTACCGGGTTGATTATCGTACCCTCTCACCAACGGAAATGGCGGCCGTGATAATGGTAACCGAGCTCGAAAAATCTTATGGTCCCGTCAAGGCGGCTCGGGGGAAGCGGATTTTCTCAATGGGGGCAGCTACGTGATTCCGCGAGATCGAGACGCTGCCCGAGGCGATGCGCTAGATGCGCTACAAGGGGATTCACGACGCGGGGTCGTGAGCTAGCGCCAGAGGCCCGATGGAGACTGCTGGATCGGATTCTGTGAAGGGCTGATCTGAAAATCTGTTCCATGGTGTTCCATTCTGTTCCGCTCCGTAGCTGGGGTGATGGGACGGATGGGACCTTTTGGGTCATTTTGGTCCATTAATGGGACCTTGATGGAACACCAGTGAGATAAAATGGGCCGAACCTCACGAGGGCGCTTCTTACTAGCTTATAATAGCACTAATGTTCGATTGAAACAAGCAGGATCTGGTGTAGGTGCACGAGCCTCGACCGGTATCCATTGAAAAGGATGAGACTCAATGATTCCTGTTTTTGATGCGGTGAAGGCGATTCATGGGTTGCGTGGGGATGCTGTGGTGGTTGGCACTATGACCCCCAATCGATACTGGGAGCTTATCTCGGAGCGGCCTGAGCTGGACCTGCCGATATTTGGTGGGATGGGTAAGGCGTCGTCGGTGGCGCTGGGTGTGGCGCTGGCGAGGCCGGACCGGCGGGTGGTTGTGCTGGACGGCGACGGCGGGCTGCTGATGAACCTGGGCTCGTTGGTCACTATTGCAGGCCAGCAGCCTAAGAACTTGATCCATATCGTTTTCGAGGACGGCAAGTACCAGACGACCGGGGGGCAACCGGTGCCCGGCGCGGGTACGTTCGATCTGGCGGGCATGGCTCGCAGCGCAGGGATTCAGGCGAGCTACGAGTTTGATGACCTCGAGGAGTTTGTGAACGAGCTGCCGGGGTTGCTGGAGCTGGAGGGTCCGGTCTTCGTCAACCTGAAGGTCTACCACGCCGAGGAGCCCCCGCCTCTCTATGTGGGCAGCACTGGGGACGCTATGCGGCGAGTCGCGAAGGAGCTGCGGGGGGACTAGGTCGCCCCGATTGAGGTTGTGTCTCTGATAGTCGCTCCCCGCGGCCATTTGCAAGTGTTATCATTCCCGCGAGGTGACGATCATATGAGATTCGGCGTTGCGATTAAAAGCTCCTTTATTGCGGGTGAACCCATGGAGGCGCGGGGGCAGCAGCTACGACGGATGGCGATGGCGGCAGAGGTGCTTGGTTACGAGTCCATCTGGGTGCCAGACCGCACGGTCTTTCCGGAGGACATCGCCGTGCGATATCCGCAGTTTGGCCCGGCGGGCCAGATACCGGACAGTCAGCAGGTTCTTGAACCTCTTACGTCGATGAGCTTCCTAGCGGGCTCCACCGGCACCATCAAGCTGGGATTCAACGTCGTTATCCTGCCCTTTAGAAACCCGGTGCTCAACGCGAAGATGATCTCAACGCTGGACGTCTTGTCCGGAGGCAGGGTCATATTCGGCGTTGGCGTCGGATGGATGCCCGAGGAGTTTGAGGCGATGGGCGCGTCGTGGGACGACCGCGGGACGGTCACTGACGAGCACATCGAGATGTTCAAGGCTTTCTGTGCCGACGGGGTGGCTGAATACCAGGGCAAACATTTCAGTACGTCTGGCAAGATTTTTTACCCGAAGCCTCTGCAGCGACCCCACCCGCCCATCTGGGTTGGGGGTAAGTCCCGGATAGCACTGCGGCGAGTGGCGCGTCTGGGCCACGGCTGGTTGCCGATAGGCAACACCCCTGACGAAATAGCCGAGGGGGGAAGGTATTTGCGTCAGCAGTGCGAGGTGCTGGGACGGGACCCGGGCACGGTGGAGTTGGGCCTGAACATTTCGCCCAGCTTTGGCGAGCTGCAGACATCGTCGGAGGGGGAGCACATTCCCCTGACCGGCAGCGTGGAGCAGGTGAAGGACGACGTGCGCCGATATCGCGAGGCGGGCCTGGACTTCATGCTGCTGTCGACGACGCGAATGGAGGCCGGACCGGCGATTGAGGCGTTGAGGCGGTTTGCCGAAGAGGTGGCTCCGGAATTTTCCGAGTAAGAATATAACCGCGGAGATCGCGGAGATTCCGAATTTTTTGACTCAGCGTTCTCCGCGTCTTCTACGATAAGTTCCTATTGAGGGTGAGATGTACGACTTTCATACGCATACGTTTCTGAGTGATGGGGTGTTGGCGCCGGTGGAGTTGATTCGCCGGGCTGTGGTCGTCGGTTATCGAGTGATGGCGATCACGGATCATGTTGGGCCGGGCAATCTTGAGCACGTTCTCAAAGTCTTGATTGCTGACTGCGCGGCGGCGAGCAGGCGCTGGGACATATTGGCGCTGCCTGGCGTTGAGTTGACACATGTCCCTAAAGAGGACGTGGATGCCCTGGCGAAGGAAGCCAAAGCCTTTGGGGCGAAGGTGGTGAATGTGCACGGCGAGACGGTGTCGGAGCCGGTCGAGCCGGGCACCAATCTGGCGGCGGTGTCTTCAACTCATGTCGATGTGCTGGCCCATCCGGGGCTGATTGTGCCCGAGGAGGCCGCCATCGCTGCAGAGAACGGCGTGTTCCTGGAGGTGTCGGCACGCAAAAGCCACGCCTTTGCCAACGGCCATGTGGTCCGTACGGCACGGCAGGCGGGCGCGAAGATGGTGCTGGATTCCGATGCCCACGAGCCGAGCGATCTGCTCACCCGGGAGTTTGCGATGAAGGTGGCCTTGGGAGCAGGGCTGGACGAGGCAGATGCGGTCTCCCTCCTGGATGAGGCACCGCGAGACCTGATGGCGCGTCTCAGGGTCGATCACAGGTCATGACGGGACCGCGCAGCAAGGTGGTAGGGTTACTGATCGACGCGTGGGTGGACCTGGACAGGGTGCTAGAAGGACTGACAGCCGAAGTGGCGCTTGAACCCTTGGACGGTGGTAGTTCTTTCGCCTGGACTGTCGCTCACGTTGCGAACGTTCTGGATGCCACTACCAACGTCCGGTTTCGGAGTGTCGCGCCTCACCCGTACATTGGCAAGGATGAGTTCCGTTTCGGAGGCACCGGGGCGGCTGACGATTGGGGCGCGGTATTGAAAGGGATTCGAGAGGTCCGTGTATCGACCCGCGACTATCTGTCAGGGCTGAACGATGACGACCTTGATCGGGCCGTTCCCTACGACGGGTCCCTCCCTCACCTCATTGGCAAGAACATCAGCTTGCAGTACTCGATCTTCCGCTCGATAGCCCACCACTACTTCCATATCGGCGAGATAGCGTCTAAGCGGGACCGGCTGGGGTATTCCGTTGGGGACTACCCCGGCCGGTTGGAGTCTAGTTGGTAGGTCGGTCGCCCAGACTGACTAGGCCCGAGAAGTCCCCCCCGCAGATACTCCATCGCCCTGAGAAGGGCTTCGCCGTCGCCGAAACCCCCGGCCTTGGCTATGACGGGCGTTGAATTGGCGTCGCCACCTATGATGGCGCCGACCGAGATGCCGGGCATGACCTCCGATCGCATCGATATGCCGTGCGCCCTGAACCCCGTCAGCACGGCCTTGGTGGTGTCGCCGCCGATCAGCAAGAGTCCGCCGATATCTCGCACGCCAGACCCAACGCGCTCCATGAGGCTCGATAACGCCGCGTTTAGCCGACGGCTACGCTGGCGGTGAGTGGACGCGGCTTTCTTGGGGTTTGGCCCTACCCACGTCAGGAACGGATTCAGCCCGCCGGCGAACGTCGTTTGCAGTTCGGACAAGATTCGGTCCAGGGCCAGGTCCGCCCTTTCAGGCGAGTCGAGTATAAGGCCCGTGTCCATCGGGATTCTTTTGACTTCAGGGCGTGCCGTCAGTACGTCGCCCTGCCTGACGGACACGGCGTTCAGGCTGCCCGACACGACCATGATTGGCTTTGGAGTAGGGGTAGGTGCGGGAATTGGCTGCGTCGATGCCCCTCCAACCCTGTGTGCGATGGCCGAGGCGAGGCCTGCGGAGCCGACGGGAAGCCCAGTTGGGAACCGGTTGGCCATCACCGAATCGATGCGCCGCAAGTGCTCGGTCGTGATGGCGTCCATGGCGGCGATTGAGCAGCCGTCGGCCAGTAGAGCCTCGATGCGTGTGGCGATAGCTGTTTCACCGCTTTCGACATCGACGAGCGGCACGAGGCCGCATTGGAGGGAAGCTTGCCTGCGCAGTAGCTCTACTACAGAGGATGTCACTGGGTGGCCCATCTTGTCCTGGCCCTCCGTGGCATTGGCCAGCGGCGTGCCGGCCAGATACAGATCCCAAGTGCCGCCAGTGTGATCCGTCACCACCTTAAATTGTGCGAGTACGCCTTCGGCAACCCCGACAGGACCAAGCACGATCTGCGTCTGGTTGCTGAACGCTACCACATCGCCGTCCGTGTTCACGTAGAAGGCGAAGCTGGCATCCACTGGCGGATTCGTCACGCTGCCGTCGCCCGAACCGAACACCAGCGCGATCCACATTTCCGTAACCACCTGGGTCTCACCCTCGGTGAACGTCTGCTGCATCGAGGCAGTCTCGGTGGTCAGTGCAGCCGACAAGCCGCCTGCCTGCGTCGGATTGTTCGTCACCACTACCCCA
>CAJWER010000182.1 GCA_913030785.1 uncultured Chloroflexota bacterium
CCACCTACCTCCGTCCGCGGTTGGAGAGGACCGTCGGCGGTAGGGAGTTTCGGTGCGAGTTCATACGCTTCGACAACATCGACGAAGGGCCGGACCCCAAGGACGTGGAGCTGACCTGGCTACAGGACGACGAGAACCTGATCGAGGTTCCGGCCGAGTATGAGCCGTCCGCCTCCGCGGGCTACACCTTTTGCTACGAACCGGCCGTGGCGCTGCTACCCGACGGGCGGCTGTTCACGATCCTTCGAACTGGCAACGGTAACATCTGGTACACGGTGTCCGAAGACGACGGCCACACATGGAGAAAGACCGAGGTCCTTCGCTACCGCGACGGCGGCGACCCCGTGCTCAACCCGGACTCTCCGGCGCCTATCTACGGACTGGAGGACGGCAGATATCTGCTCTTCCTGCAGAACCACGACGGCTACGGGTACGGCAGGAAGGGACCGTTCGACTTGGACAGCCGGAGGCCACAATTCCTGGCGGTGGGGGAATACCGTTCCGGAGCGCATCAGCCGGTCTGGTTCAGCGAGCCGCTGTTCTTCTGCGACACGCAGAGCGTCGGCGTGTTTCCGGAGTACAGGAAGTGGCTGTCGATGTACGCCAGTCTGACGGACCGGGACGGGGAGCGCATCTTCTGGTACACCGACCGAAAGATATTCGCCCTGGGACGGTACATCACCGACGAGATGCTGGCCGATCTGACTGTTCCTTCGTAGATACCCCTCGCCGCGGAAATGTGGCCTCAACTCGCAGTGCACGTCCTAGGCCCCATCTCCAACCCTCCCTCGCGGTGCGGGGGAGAGGATTGTCCTGAGCTTGCCGAAGGGAAGGTAGGGTGATGGGGTCGGTGACAGGATCGCTGACGCTGCCCCATAGGGTGGTGGGCGGCGCCTTACGCTTGCCCTCTACCGGCAATCAACTCCTCCCAGCTGCCTTCCTCGGAGATCTTGTGGTACTTGAGCTCCCCCATCCCTTTCAGGTCCTCTACCAGTGACTCCACGTAGGGGCGGTCCGTAGCACGCACCCTCCACTGCTCCACTCCCCCGTGCTGAATCTCCAGGCCGATCTTATGACACCGGTTCCTCTCGACCGCCTCTGAACAGTATCCGACCTGTGGTCCGGCGTTGGAGACCAGATGAATGAATGCTCTATCCGGAGAAACTTCAATCACTGAGACCTCTTTTATGATGTCGGCGCTTCGGAGAAAGTCCATCGCGGACTCGATGTCAGATTCAGTAGGGTTGTCGAGGGCGATGATCTCGTCGGCGCCACGGTTCTCGACAACGAAACCCCCTACGGCGATCATCCGGACATTGGGCACGGCCCTGGAGAGCTCATTTGCTATGCACCCTCTATGGACCAGTCCAAACTCCAACAAGAACATCGCTACGGCTCCTTTCGGTGAACTCGGCAGCCACGGTATCGCCGGGCCGCTGACCCTGTCAAGGGCCTGCACGCCACGATTCCTCACGACCCGGCGCGCCAGGCCGTCCAGCGCGTTGATCCTGTTCCGGTGCTAGTGGGACTAATCTAACGGATTGTACAAAGATAGGGGCCAGATCATAGGGTCATGAAGACGCACTCGTAAGCTACATATTGAACTTCTGAGTCAGGAGCTAGTCTAGCAGATCGAAGGTGGCGGCCCTCACGAAGATCCCGTTCACAAGGGCTGGAGGGGGAATCGAATCTCGCCCCCCCCCTCGCTCACAGAGCATGACCTATCGGCCCGCCGGAATACGGTCCTTTAGTCTTTGGCCCTGATGACCAGAACTCCCGTGGCGAGGGTTAGTATAGCTCCTCCGATAAACGGTATCCCCATAAGGTCGGAGGTGTAGTCACCGACCGCGACCCCGACGCCGATTAGGCCTATTACGACCATGAGTGCACCGAGGGACACGTGCAGGTTCTTCTGAGTAAAGATGCTGACTCCTATCAGAGCGAACCCCAGAAAGCGGATGGCTTCCCCGGCGGAGCCAATGGCTCCGGAAGCGGCATAGAGGGCCTCCGCCGCAGCCTGCTTCCCGCCCGAGGCGGCTTCAGCTAGTCCAATGGTCAGCGCGGATTCTCCAACCACTAGCGTCGCGCCTATAATGTAAAATAGCAGGCCCACTCTCATGTAATGGGCACTAGATCCTCCCGACATGGAGTGGTTCAGCCCGGCAAATCCAGCCGCCACTATTAGCATCCCCAGCGTGGCCACCGAGATTGCGGTTTTCACGAGTCCGGCATTCTCGCCCATCGCGGGGATAAATGCCGAGGCGTCACCCCAATCTACGTTGCCCACACTCGCGAACATAGGTATGAATGCCCCCCACAGCACGATGGGCCCGACAATCAGCAACAATCCCGTCAACGTACGTGAACTCATCGGTCATCTCCTTTTTATTCCACTGTTTTCCAGCAATTGTAACCAATGTATGCGCAAATACTGTCTCAGATTACACCGATATACAGACGTATATGCAAGGGAAGCTGCGGCATAAACTGAGGAGGCCCGCCTGACAGCAACCGCGCGTTGCGGTTGGCCCCCGATCTCCCATCGGCTAAACTTTCTATATAACCCTGCCTTGGGGGGGATTATACGCCCGTGGGTCAAGAGCAGGGGTACAGCTTAGCTGTAGCTAGTACCGGGTGGGCTTAGGCGCGACGGAGCTGGTGCGGAAAAAGGCGCCGTGGGCTATGCGGGGCAGGCTAGCTGCATTAGTCTGCCTCTGGGGGCAGTATAGCAGGCCCCGGCAAGCCTCAATCGGGTCTTGCGGGTGCACCCGATACTATGAGACGATTCTCGCTGAATCGAGTGTGATCGAGAGAGGCAAGAGCACCGGCAATGAACAGACCTACAGACACTGCGACGGGCAACTTCTCCGACAGCCACATCCGTAAGGACATCCCGTCATTCGACATCAACCCTTACGGTGGCGACCGCTACCAGGACCTGATTCCCGACACCCTCGATCTCCAGGAGCGCATGGCCCTGGCGGTCAACGGACTAACGGCTCCGACCGACCCAGATAAGGACTATCTCCTCTACTTCAGGGTGAATTTTCGCTCCAACCCGCCGAGCATGAGCCACGGCCCCTCAGACATCTGCCAGACCAAGTTCATGGAGGCGCTGCCATTAATGCGCCTGGCCTCCGGCAGCACGCTCAACGACCACGTCGACCCAGTCTGGATGGGGACCGCCCTCCGGATGATAGGGACCGATGGCCTTGCATACTGGCCGACCTACCCCTGGGCGGCCTATCCCGATTGGTGCGAGCCATGCGAACCCGGCCAGAGCCACTACTCAGTTCACATGTTCTGCGGTCGCCTCATAGGGGCGATGACGCTCTACATGCAACACAACCCCTCCGGCCCCTGGGAAGGCGAGATACACAAGATCGTCGATGGCCTCCGCAGCATCGCCATAGACCGAGACGACTACGCCTTCTTTCCCCAGGGCGGCTTCCTGCCGAACACGCCTCGCGTCCAAAACGCAGAGGTGCCTATCGCCATCTGGGCCAGCCTAGCCGGCTGGACGATCCAGGGCCTGGCCCAGTACCACCGAGCTTCTGGGTACGAACCGGCAATCGAACTGGCCGGCAAGCTCTCCAGATACATAGTGCACCACGGGGAGTACTACGGCCCCAACGGGGAGTTTCTGCCTAACTACGCGGGGCAGGGCGAGGCCGAAAGTGGCTACCAAACAGACGATCAGGGCTTCAATCCCGGCCCGCCGCCTGTTAATAATCTAATCCACTTCCAGCACCACATGGTGCCGCTCCTGGGTATACTTGACCACGCATTGGCTGTGGGTGACCACGACCTGTCAGACTTCGTCCGCACAGCGTTCGAGTGGGGCAAGACCAAGGGAGACTCCTTAGTAGGTTACTTCCCAGAGAACATCGACAACGTCAACGAGTTCGAGGCCTCCGAGCTGTGTGAGGTGGCGGGGATGACGGGCCTGGCCCTCAAACTCAGCGCTGCCGGTCTTGGCGACTACTGGGACGATGCCGACCGCTGGCTGCGCAACCAGTTCGCCGAGGGCCAACTTACTCGCTCCGACTGGATATCTCATATGGCCGAGGGCGGTCTCGTTAGCGCCAGGTCGCGAATCCCACTATCAGCGATTGGTGCGCTGCTGGATAACATCGATCCCTCCCGAGTAGACCCGGAGAAGCTAGGAACGATGTCGCTGGAATCCGACACTGTCGATCGAGTGCCCGAAAGAAATCTGGGCGGGTTCGCGGGATGGCCCACGGCCAATGACTGGTTCGTCGGCCACGGCTCAGGCATGATGGCCTGCTGCACAGGCAATGCCACCCGAGCGCTGTACTATGCCTGGGAACATATGGTCAGTTTTGTTGACGGCACACTGAGTGTAAACCTGCTGCTAAATCGACCGTCTCAGTGGGCCGACATCCACAGCCACATCCCATATGCCGGGCAAGTCGACGTGATCATGAAACGGGCCGTCGGCAAGCTGCGCATACGCATCCCCGAATGGGTCTCGCCGCCCGAGGTGGCCTGCGCAGTGAACGACGACGACCACCAGCTCGGTTGGGACGGCCGGTACGCCGTGATCGCCAAGATAGCCCCGCGCGACAAGGTCTCGCTCACGTTCCCGATCTCGGAGCGCCGACACGAGACGGATATTCAGCACCAGCGCTACCACCTGATTACCCGCGGCAACGAGGTGGTAGACATCTACCCACGGGGCCGCTTCAACCCCCTCTACCAGCGGGACCACTACCGCAACGACCAGACACGATGGAAGATGGCGGACCGGTTTGTTTCCGAGGAGTCCGTTACCTGGTAGGGTCATGGTCCGGTATACATCGTAACTAGCCGACAAGAGAGTTGTACTCACGCCGAACTGAGGAGGACCAATGCGAATCGACAGCCTGGATGTCTATCACGTCAAAATGCCGCTGATATACCCGTGGCGTACCTCGTACGGCGAGGACTATGACATCCACTCGGTACTGGTCCGGGCCACGAGCGGCGAGCACACCGCGTGGTCAGAGGTTTGCTCCCTGCAGGCTCCCGCCTACCTTCCCGAGTCCGTGCTTTCGGTCTTTTCTCATATCACCGAGTTCTTCGGTCCCCACGTCGTTGGGCGCGAGTACGATACCGCCGACGAAGTCAACGATCGGCTGGCTGTCTTCAAGGGCAACTCGTTCGCCAAGGCCGGCATCGAGGAGTGCTGGTGGACCCTCCAGACCCAGATCACCGGGACTCCACTCCATCGGCTCCTCGGCGGCGAAACTCGCGAGGTATCCGCCGGGGCCGACTTCGGAATCCAGGACTCCTACGACATGCTGCTCGGTAATATCCAGACGGCCGTCGATGCCGGCTTCCCGCGTATTAAGCTCAAGGTCGGTCGCGGCTGGGACCTGGAGATGCTGCAAATTGTGACGAGCACGTTCCCGGACATGACCTTTCACATCGACTGCAACTCGGGCTATACCCTGGACGACCTCCCTTTCTTCAAGGCCATCGATCCCATGGGTCTGGCCTTCATCGAGCAGCCGCTCAACTACGCCGATGTGCTCGACCACGCTGAACTGGCACGCCAGATCGAGACACCCATTTGCATCGACGAGACGGCGGTGAGCGTCAAGGCGGTCGAGCAGGCCATACAGGTCGGTGCGTGCAAGTACGTCAACATCAAGCCGGGACGCATCGGCGGACTGGCGAACTCGATTAAGGTCCACGACATCTGCCGCGATGCCGGTATTCCGGTGTGGGTCGGCGGCATGCTGGAATCTGCGGTCGGGGCGGCCCTGTGTGTGGAAATCGCCACTCTGCCCAACTTCACATACCCAGGCGACCTGTTCCCCTCGTCGCGTTTCTACACCCAGGACATGGCCGATACGGATATGGAACTGACGCCGCAAAAGACCTTCTTGCCTTTCGAGGGTGAGTTGCCGGCCCCCGATCACGAGCGCCTGGCAAAGATGACCGTCCAGTCCAAGACCGTCGTTCCAGCGAGCTAGCGAGTGCGACTTCTGATCATCGGGTGCGAGTACACCGGCAAGCAGACCCTGGCTGCCGGCATCTCGCAGTGGATGATCCGCACAATGGGCGTGCCCTACGTCCGCTGGCACGACCACTTCGTCGTTCCACGCCTCGACGGCCACATGATCGTGGGAGGCAACGACGAGGCAGCGGTTCCC
>CAJWER010000183.1 GCA_913030785.1 uncultured Chloroflexota bacterium
CGAGTTTGCGGATTGTATGTCAATCGTTGCTTGGCTTGTTACACTTCCTAATCACAATTTGCTCCCTTTTTATCGGCGTTTATTGAGGATGAATTCTGGATTGACTGGCAACGCACTTTGTCTACTAGAGCCAGACCAAGTGGTCCTAAGGCATAGTCGCCCGCTCCTAGGCTTGGAGGGTAGGGAGATCACGGACACGATCCAGAACATCATAACTCGTGCAAGTGCTTTGATCGACATTTTCGTGGAAGAGTTTGACGCGAACCCCTCTCGATTTTAGAAGCCAGCTCGCTTGTCGCAGACGTACAGGAACGGCTCGTTGGCCAGGAATCGGCGCAGGTTCTCGATAAATATCTCGTGGCGGCCTCGAGACATCTCGGGGGTCAGCGCAGATGCATGGGGCGTGACAACGACATTCTTCATGTCCCAGAAGGGGCTTTCGGGCGGTAGAGGCTCGACCGCCAGCGCATCGAGACCAGCGCCCGCTATCCTCCCCGAACGCAGCTCGTCGATAAGTGCCTCCTCATCGACAATGTTGCCACGAGAGATCACGATGATCCTGGCGCCTTCCTTGAGCAGGCCCAGCCGACGGCGGTCGATGAAGCCCCGTGTCTCGTCGGTGAGCGGCGCCGTTACTACGAACCAGTCCGACATGGACAGAAGCTTGTCCAATCGCTCCAGACCCCATACAGAGGTGACCTCCGGGCCTGTGGGCCGGGGGTGCTTGTCGACAGCGTAAACCTCCATGCCGAAGCCGTGGGCGCGACGTGCGACGGCCATGCCTATATCGCCAAGGGACAGGATTCCGATCGTACTGCCAGCAAGCTCGACGTAAGTGTCGTTATACGGGCCAGGTTCCCACCGGTGAGCCTGCTGGTCCTCCCACAACTCGCCCATACGATGAGCCAGGGAGAGCACCATGCCCATTACGTGGTCCGCCATCGGTGGGGCGTGAGGGCCACGAGAGTTCGTCAGCACAACGTCGCTGTCCACGAGTTCGGGCAGGTCCCGCATGATCCTGTCGATGCCGGTGCCGGGATTCTGAACCCACCGCAGCTGCTCGCCCGCCACAAAGACCTCCCGGGCCGGCCAGCCGAAGTACACGTCGGCATCGGCGATCTGCTCGATCTGCTCCTCGACGGTGCCGCCGATCACAAATGTCACTTCCGGGAATTTTGCCGACAACTCCACTACGAAATCGTCGCTTCCCTGTTCCAGCATGACCTTCATGGAAGACTCTCCTGAGTGCGATTTGCGGTGAGTGTAGCACTATGGGGTTATTCGTGGCGCATGACCCATTCCCACAATATGTCCGATCTCTCGCTGTGACCCGGCTGCGCTGGATCGATAACGCAACGGCAGCTGCGTGTGTAGGAGCCGATTACCTGTAGGTCAGAGCGGCCTGCTTCCCACCGCCATGGCGAGCCATCGGCACTCGTGAGGACTCGATTGGAGAGGGACCGGTCGAGGGGCGCGGCCCTGGAGAGTCTCCGTGACTGAGACGAGCCAGAAAAGGCGCAGAATCCGTTCCACAATCTAGGACCGCTCAGGCCGCGCCGCACGTGGGAGTTGCGACCAAAGCGGTCCATTGCGACATCATCGGGCCGGGCCGTAACGTTCCGCAGCATGCCGTCGACGTGTATGAAACCCACCAGATAGAAGCCATAGGTCTCCGTTGGCCCATTCTGGTCCCATCTCTGTAGTCGTACCAGAAATAGTAGACGGTCGCCGGGCACAACACGCTTCAGAGCCGCGGCCCTTGGCGAGGTTGCGCAATTGTCCCCGTACGTAAACGTGTCCCACTCAGGGTCGGCATGGGCGGTTCGGTCCCACAGTCGTTGCGGAACGTACCTCAGTAGGTCTTGCCCGGGGTCGTAGAAGGAGCGCAGATTACGGTAATGAACGCCGTGGCCGGCCGGCAGGTCCCGGTCCTCGGGGATAGGTAGGAACTCGAAGGTGCCGTCAGGAAAAATGGGGCCGGCAAAACGGTGGCTCGCGTTGGCGCCGACGTTGATCAGGTATGTACGGCCGTTCACGAGGACACTGGTGCCCCGGCCTCGGAGAGAGACAGCGCAATCTCGGCCCGCACCGCCTCGTCTGTCTCACCCGGCAAGGCGTCTCGCAGAAATAAAAGGGCCGCATCGGCGCCCAGACGACCAAGGGCCCAGGCCGCGTGCTCACGAACGATGGGTTCCGGCGCAGACAGGGCCTTGGCCAGGGCCGGGACCGCCGCCAGATCGCCGATATTGCCCAGGGCCACACAAACATTACGTTGCAAACCAACTCGTTTGGCTCGCTTGATGGCGCTGTTACGGAACCTGGCGCGGAACTCCTCGTCGTTCAGCTCTAGCAGCGGCAACAGCGCGGGTGCGCCGAAGTCGTGACGCTGCTGGAAGGCGGGCTCGACCCCCAGTGCAGCCTTGCGGTTCACGGGACAGACGTCCTGGCAGATGTCGCACCCGAAAACCCAGTCGCCCACCAGGGGCCGCATCTCGCGCGGTATTGCACCCCGCAATTCGATGGTGAGGAATGAGATACAGCGGGTGTTGTCGATCACGAAGGGAGCGACGATAGCGCCAGTTGGGCAATCGTCGATGCATCGTACGCAGGCGCCACAGGTCTTCTTGAGCGGTAGGTCCGGCTTCAGGTCCAGGTCGGTGATCACCTGGCCGAGCAGAACCCAGGAGCCGTGGCTCGGGGTAAGGACATTGGAGTTCTTACCGAACCAGCCTACGCCCGCACGCTCGGCGGCGGCCCGGTCATTCATGGGGCCATCGTCGACGAAAATTCGGGACTTCACCGGGTAACCAACCTGTTCCGAGAGGCCTTCGACCAGCCTTCGGAGTCGCTCTTTCATGAGGGTGTGATAATCGTCGCCCCATGCGTAGCGAGCGATTTTGCCGGTTGGACCCGGCTCCCCGGGGATGGGATCGCCGGTGTTGTAGCTCATCGCCACGGAGATGATTGAGCGCGCGCCCTCAACAAGCAACGCAGGCCGGTTGGCCTTGCGGACACGCTCCTTGGTGTACCAGTGCAGGCCGTCCATTAGCCCCTGTGAAATGCGATCGAGCGCCGCCTCCTCGTCACGAGGGAAGGGGTCGGCAGTCGTGATACCCACGACATCGAAACCGATCTCCTTGGCGAGATCCTTGATCAACTGCTCTAGTTTGCCCATCTGGTCCCGTCAGCCCTTGTCCTTCTGGTCCGCACGCCCGGGAAACAAGGCATTCTCTATCTACGGGCAGACGGCCCACTAGGCGTGCGCACCACCGCCATTACCTGATGATACACGAGAACGTTTTCGACTGCGGCTAGGCGTCGCCGCGTCAGGCCCAAAACTGCCTCGCAAACGGCTCTCCGACGCCAGGATAATATTTGCCCTGCGCCGCATGTTACAGGCACGTACGGTATATGGTTACACTATGCCAGTATCCTTGACTGGACCCCTCGCGCTCGCATATAATTTCGCTATCCCCTGGAAGAGGTAAGCCATGGCCGTGCCCCAGTTCAAAGAGATTCGAAAGGCCTACGGATTCGACGACGTGGCGATCTCCCCAGGAGTCGTCACCATCAACCCGGACCAGGTCAACCGGGAGTTCTCGATTAACGGCATGACGATGCCAATGCCCGTTTTGGCCTCGGCCATGGACGCCATTGTGTCGCCGAGCTTCGCCGTCGAATTCGACAAGCGGGGTGGCCTGGCGGTGATGAATCTCGAAGGGGTGCAGACCCGATACGACGACCCGGCCGAGGTACTTGATCGAATCTCAAGCGCCTCCAATGAAGACGCGACCACGGTCATGCAAGACGCCTACGCAGCTCCCATCAAAGAGAACCTCGTGGGAGATAGGGTCCGTGAGATCAAGTCCAAGGGCGCCAAGTGCGCCGTATCCATCACTCCTGCAAACACAAAACGACTTGCGCCGCTGGCCGAAGAAGCCGGCGCAGACGTGATCGTTGTCCAGTCGACTGTGACGACAGCTCGCCACTACTCCAAGAGCGCCCGCGGCCTAGTATTCTCCGAGTTCCTCGAAACGGTGAGCGTCCCGGTGATCGTAGGTAATTGCGTCGCATATGATGTCGCGCTGGAACTCATGGAAACGGGCATCGACGGCGTTCTGGTAGGCGTAGGCCCCGGAGCGGCATGTACCACCCGCGAGGTGACCGGCGTCGGAGTGCCACAGGTGACGGCCACGATGGACTGCGCCGCGGCGCGGGAAGAGCACTTCCGGGGCACCGGCAAGTACGTCCCAATCATAACTGACGGTGGAATTCGAACCGGTGGGGACCTTTGCAAGGCGTTCGCGAGCGGTGCCGACGCAGTCATGATCGGCACACCACTGGCCCAGTCCGAGGAAGCGCCCGGCAACGGCTTCAACTGGGGAATGGCCAGCCCTCACGCATCGCTGCCACGCGGTGTCAGGGTTAGTGTCGGAGTCAAGGGCTCCCTGGACAAGATTCTGTTCGGCCCGACCTCGAAGACGGACGGCACTCAGAACCTCATCGGGGCGCTGGAGATTTGCATGGGGATGGTCGGGGCAGCCGATATCAAGGGCATGCACAAGACCGATATCATCCTCGCACCGTCCATCAAGACCGAGGGCAAGTACTTCCAGCTCGGCCTGAACTAGGGTCCCTTCTTCGGAACCCTTCGGATGACGCCCTCACTGACGGGAGGATCATAGGTATCCCCACGCCGCCTCTTATGGACATCCCCCGTGCCATGATGATCGACCTCGACGATACCCTGATCGACTACACCTCCGGCGCTGCCCCCACCTGGCGGTCTGTCTGCGTAGCGGTCGAGCCGCGAGTCCCAGGGCTGGACGCTGGTATTCTCTACGATGCGATAACCCGTACCCGCAGCTGGTTCTGGTCCGACCCCGATCGCCATCGCACTGGGAGGGCCAACACAATCGCCGCCCACAAGAGCGTCGTCCACACATCCCTGCTTGAACTCGGATTCGACCTTCCCGATCTGGCCCTGGAGATAGCGCAACGCTTTCACGTGCTTCGCGAAAAGACCATCGTCCTTTTCCCCGAAACCATTCAGTGACTCAAGGAGTTCACGGACGCAGGCATAGCTCTGGCGATGATCACGAATGGGGATGGAGCCGGACAAAGACGAAAGATCGAACGATTTGGGCTGGAGCGCTATTTCGACTACATTCTCATCGAAAGCGAGCTTGGTTTTGGGAAGCCGGAGCCAACTGTGTATGAGGGGGCAATGGTCGCCCTCGACTCGACACCCGAAGAGACGTGGTGTGTCGGCGACAACATCGAGTGGGAGGTCGCAGGGCCGCAGCGACTCGGCATTCACGCGGTGTGGGTCGATCGGTCCGGCGCCGGGGTGCCAGCGGATACGGACATCGTCCCCGACCGCATCATCCGGTCGCTTGCAGAGCTCCTATAGCGGCGGGGCAGTACAGAGGAGGGCAGGTCACAGACCTGCCCCTACAGTCAACCCAACTACAGCCACTTCTCGAGCCAATCGTAGGCCTTGCGTCCGCTCCATTGATGACCGGCGTCAAACTCGTCCACGTCGAACCGC
Source organism: uncultured Chloroflexota bacterium (assembly GCA_913030785.1). Classification (GTDB taxonomy): domain Bacteria; phylum Chloroflexota; class Dehalococcoidia; order Lucifugimonadales; family CAJWER01; genus CAJWER01. The sequence goes on from CAJWER010000183.1 coordinate 5,552, forward strand.
TCTGGAATGCCTGCTACTTCGTAACAGCGCCTGATCGCCGCCGCCGCCGCGCGGCTCGCCTCAATTGGGAAGCCGGTATCCTGGATGCCTGACTCCACGAGCAGAGGACGCGGTCCGATTAGAGACGCCACATCGCTCATATCACCGTCGGCGAGAAGACCGGGCGGTATTTGAGCGCCACAAAAGTTGCCCCGACCGAGTGCGAAGGCGCCGAAGCAGTCGTCGTCTCCATTGCTCTCCAAGAGGGTAGAGATCTGACTGAAAAGTCCCCCAGTAATCAGCGTGTCCGGCACGGGAGCCGCCGTAACCGGCACGGGCTCGTTCGGCTTCTGCCGTTCCCGTCTCGCATGCCCGACGCGGCTCCCAATTCGGGCGCCCACCTTATTCTCCGTGGGGTGCTGTGGCTCGGGCTTGCGCTGCTTGATGTGCGCCAAACAGCTCTTGTCGTGCGCGGCGCTGAAGCAATCGTCCGCGCAGAATGATTTAATGGAAGAGCAGTAGCGCAACAAGAAGGGCCGATCGGGTCTGGTCGCCAGCGGGCCTAGCAAATAGTCCACCGTGTTTGCGTCGGTCGCATCCT
>CAJWER010000184.1 GCA_913030785.1 uncultured Chloroflexota bacterium
CTGGCGTTCTGACCCTCCTTGCCAATTGCAAGAGAGAGCTGATGATCGGGGACCACCGCGATGGCAGACTTGTCCGTCTCGTTCATCTCAACTCGCATCACACTGGAGGGACCGAGGGCCCGAGCTATGTACTGCCCGGACTCCTTTTGCCACTGAACAACGTCAATTTTTTCGCCATGGAGCTCATTCACAATGTTCTGAATGCGAATGCCTCGCAAGCCCACACAGGAGCCAACGGCATCTACGCCATCCTGTATCGCAAAGACAGCAACCTTGCTCCTAGAACCTGCCTCTCGCGCGATGTCCTTGATCTCGACGGAGCCGTTGTATATCTCCGGAACCTCCATCTCAAACAGCCGCCTCAGGAGAATTTGATCCGTCCTGGACACGATGATCTCAGGACCCTTTACCGACTGACGGATAGATTGGAGAAGAACCTTCATCCGCTGCCCGACCCTGTAGCGCTCGAAAGACGCCTGCTCTGAAAACGGTAGAATCGCCTCGGCACGACCCAACTCGACCACCACCTGTTTCGGCTCGATCTTCTGCACCGTAACGGTGAAGACCTCACCCTCTTTGTCAGCAAATTCCTTGAATACGAGCTCCCGCTCCGCCTCCCTAAGACGCTGAATCACAACCTGCTTGGCAGTCTGGGCGGCAATGCGACCGCCAGTGTGCTCAAGATTCTCGGTCGGCACTTCATCGCCAAGCTCTGCGTCCGCTTTGATCTTGCGTGCGTCCGCGACCGAGATCTCAATCTCGGGATCATCGACATCCTCGACCACCGTCTTTACGAGGCACACACTGACGCCGCCGTCACCGGGATCAAGGGTGACAGATATCTTTTGACCGGCCGCGATACTGTCCCGCCTGTAGGCGGACGCCAATGCTGCCTCGATCGCCTCTAGCACGATCTCCCTGGGCAGATTGCGCTCGGCGGCAAGCTGTGTCAAAGCGATGATAAAATCGCTCTTCATAGTTGCAGCCACCTCCTTTGTCGCAACTCGAACTCCCCAACTAACTAAAAAAAGTGGGAACTAACCCACTTTTCCAGTCACAAAACTTCCATTAAAAAGACCCCGACCAGGGGGTCAGTATACCATTTCGCCGCCCCTGACACAAGCTGACCGGCAGCCCATCACACCATGGTCGACGGCTCAACCCAACCCAGTCCACCACGACAGCTTGACTCCAGTTTCGCTCTCATTTAGGGTACTGTGGTCGACCGTTCGGTGGCCTCGCGGCCACTAGGAAGACGATACTACCGACCTCGATCTTACCCCCAAGGAGAGACACCCATGCCCAGAATCAAGCACATAGGAATTTCCACTAACGACCCAGGGGTCTGCGCCGACTTCTACATCAATGCTTTCGGCCTAACCGAGGTTGAGCGAGATCCGGAAAACGAGTTCGCAGTCCTCAGCGACGGCTACATCAACATGACAATCCTCAAATTCAAATACGACCGATACGGCGGCGGCTCACCGGGCCTGCATCACTTCGGTGTCCAGGTAGAAGACCTGGACCAGACCCAGCAGATAATCCAGGACGAAGGAGGGACCGAGCTCACCTTCTGGAACGAGACCTATGGGAACAGCGAAGGGACACCCGACAACTGGGTCGGTGAGAAGAAATTCATGAGCCCGGAGGGCATCGCTATAGACGTCAACCCTTCAGGCTGGAAGACTCGCCCGGGTGGGAAAAGAGGCGAGTAGCGCCCAGTCTTCTCACTCTCACTTCACAAGCGGCGGAATGCCCTACGATAGTCGTACCTCCGGGCACGACGCCTATTGGTGTCGATCGCAAGACCTCGGCCCACATCAATAGTCGGAACGCCCCTAAGGGGCTGCGCCGTTCCGAAACATACCGCGTTGACCTCCCTCGGCGACCCGTGGTACGCTCGATCCTCTTCCAACGCCCCTCCATGGCTACGAAATGAAATCTCAGAAACCCGCTCCCGGCACCGACGAGACGTCTCCTCCTCGCCTTTCCATGGGCGTGGAGAACTACCTGCTATCGATCTATCAGCTCCAGGAAGAGGACGTTAGAGTCACGCCTACACAGCTTGCTGACAGGCTCAGGCAACTCCCTGAGGGCGAGGTTCTCGGGGCTACACTGCCCTCGGTCGGCGCCATGCTACGTCGTATGGTTCGTGACGGGCTTGTCGAGACCAACCGCAGCAAGGACGTGATCCTTACTCAGTCCGGACTAAACGAAGCCGAGGGCATGGTCCGCCGCCACCGACTCGCAAAAAGGGTGGTCGTAGACCTGCTCGGGGTTCCACCTCACATGGCACACGCCGAAGCGCATCGTCTGGAGCACGCCATTTCACCCTATCTCGCCGACAAGATCGACGAGAGGCTAGGCCACCCAACCACCTGCCCCTTCGGACACCCCATTCCAGGTAGCGGCTATTCGCCTGGTAGCAATGCCACGCCTCTCAGCCAGATGCCCCCCGGATCAACCGCGATCGTCGCCCGTGTACCTGACCAGGACCAGGAACTACTGCAGTACTTCGTGGAGAATGGGCTCATGCCCGGACAACGTGTGAAAGTGGTGGAGGCGGCCCCATACAGGGGCGTCGTCAGCCTCGACTGCGATGGGGCCGAGGTCGTGGTGAGCTACGAGGTTGCGGAACGGATCTGGGCGGCTCTCGACGGGGAATAACTCTAGCTGGCACCCCCTCGCTCGAGAGGTGGATTTTCGGACCTATTGCGCTCGCAGGAAGGCGACCAGCGCCCAGCGATCTTCCTGGGACAGCAATTTCTTGAACGGAGGCATCGGAGACCTGCTCTCGAGGCCTGCGGATGTCAGAGCGAACCCCTGCCTGCCGCCATCTGAGATAAATGCATACAACTCACCGTCAGTGGCGTTCTGAGTCTGACCCAGCGTGAGGTCTGCAGGTATCGGACCCAGACTCTGTTCCTTCATCAGAGTCGCTACCGACCCGTCGCCCCCCAACGTCATTCCATGGCATACAGAGCAGTTGACCCTGTATAGCTCTGCGGCTCCGGCTGCATCATACGAATCAGCGATGTCCTCTGGTATCTCAATCAACTTGGCGTCGGCGACGGTAGGATACACCGGCTCGATTCTTATCATCTCAGGTTGCGTTACCAGTCCAGGCCCGCCAAGACCAGAGAAGGCAACCGAATGGCTCGTGGGAAGCACTCGAGGCCCCTCCTGCACCCTGAAACTCGGCTGGTAGTGCATCTCGTTGAAGACCATCACCTTGTGAGAACCGGTCTTCTGTAGTACCGGAAGCTTGAATTCTGCGATTCCGTATATTTCCGTATCACCGGACGTCGAGTTGTAGCAGCCCGCCGCCATCAAGACGACGACGCAAGCCAACAAGAGTACGCGAACGCGATAACGCACGCTCGTCCATTTGGCAATTTGGCTCATGCCCCTACTCGACATGGCAGATGTGGAACGGCGTGCCACTATTCGCTCTCCCAGCTCCGCTTTACGTCTTCGGCTCCCGAATCAAACAGCACGGACTCGGCGTTATCCATCTGGTCCTCGGCGCCGCTTATCACGACCCCAATATGGCCCTCTGTGATACGCGGGTCGTAGGCGCCCATGAAGAGCCGCGGCAACCGCGACTCAAAAATTATTCCGAACACGGTAAACAAAATCGCCCCGAGCATCGTCCCCTCATACATGATGATCGCCATCGGAGGGATCGACAGCAATGGCTTGCCGCCAGTAACCAGCGGGACCGCGAGCTGCGTCCCCGCGGTCAGTAGCAAACCGACGATGAATCCGCACACCGCACCTATCAGAGGGAACCGATAGAGCTTGTGCACAGGTTCGGCCTCACCGAAGGTACCCTCCGGATACGGCGTCCCAGTGAGAACCTCATAGTTCCCCTGGGCATATCCCGCTGCCGCGACTGCATCCATCGCGTCAGCGGCCGCGTCAACGTCGGTGAACAGCCCGATTACGCTTTTTTGTCCCATTACCCAGGCCCTCACTCCCTTATCGAGGCCGGCACCATTCGCCGGCCTATCTTGATCATGGTCCGACCGATCATCCCCTCTTTAATGTCGAAGAGGGGGATCAGCGGGAAGATCTTAGAGAAAATAACCATCCCCAACAAAACCCACGCGAACGTCATCATCACCATCAGTATCTCGATTATGCTCGGACGATACGAGCCCCAGTCGAAAACCATGTGCCCCCTGCGCATCAGCCCAGGGATGATGATCAGGAACCGTTCGAGCCACATCCCAATGTTCACCAGAATGGTCGTAATGAACATCCACTTCAGGCTCCTCCGAACCTTCTTGAACATCCACAGCGGCACCGGGATAAAGAAGGCGGTGAGCAGGAACACTATGAACATCCCACTCCAGGGCCACTGGAACACCTGCAGATCCCTCATAGCCAGCTCTGGGCCCTCGAGCGTGTACAGTGCAAACACCCACTCAAGGAAGAAAAAGAAGAACCAGGCAGATGCAACGACTATAAGCAGTCGCCCTATAGAATCCAGGTGGTCGGGAGTAAGATACTTGTCCCAGCCCCACAGCCAGACCATCACAACCATAACCGTCGCCACCGCGGAAACACCCGAATGGATGGCTCCGATTATGAAATATGGCGCGAAGATCGTGGAGTGCCAGCCCTCTGGACCGATCTGAGCCGCGAAGTCCCAGGAGACGATACTGTGGACCGAGACGAACACCGGCAGAACCAAAGCCGACAGCAGTATGCCCGCCACGGCCTGGAGCTTCCACTGTCGAGGAGTACCACGCCACCCCAGGCACATGAAACCGTAAAGGGTCTTGCGAATCCCTGTACTGCGGTCCCGAATGATCGCCATGTCGGGCAGTAGCGCCACCATCACGAACAGCGTGCTTGCCGTCAGGTAGGTCATAACAGCGCTCGGGTCCCACACGAACGGCGAGCGGATGTTGATCCACACGCCTCTGGCGAAGTCGTAGGGGAACACCCAGAGGTCGGCACGCCACGGTCGGCCGACGTGAACCAGCGGGGCAGCCATCAGAGCCGCGATTAGCGAGAATACCGTGAGTACCTCAGCCGCTCGCGTTATCGGCCTGCGCCATTCCGCCTGGGTCAGCCTTAAGATTGCCGAGATCATGATTCCGGCATGGCTAATGCCAATCCAGAACACAAAGTTGACCATGTAGAAGCCCCAGAAGACAGGGCGGTTCAGGCCGGTAACTCCAACGCCCTTGTTCAGCATGTAACCAAAGGCGCCGATGCCTGTGAGGAAAATTATCGCTAGGACGATGACAGCCGGAGGCCACCACTTCGGGGTATTGAATATCCCTCTAAGCAGATCGTCGTTGATCTCCTTCTCGGTCAGTATGTAATGTTCCTGCATACCCCTAGTCCTTCTTGCCGAGAACGAGGAATTCGGTGCGGTGAAACTGCGTGTGGACCTTGTAAAGCAACAATTCCGTCTGCTCCCAAATGCTCACCACCGGAATCAATCTGCTCGCGAGAAGATAGGATAGCGCTACACCTGCGAGCGCCCCCACCCAGATCATGATATCGGCCGCCTCTGGCATTATCGCGGCCGGGACCTGCGCTACGAGCAAAGTGTGCTTGTCCTCCATATCGGTCACCGAATAGGCGGGCACATAAAACCTGATCTTGTCGAGCAGGGCGCCGATAAGCACGCTCACCGCAATGATGGTCGGGCCCCAAACACTCTTGCGCAGTGGGTTCCACATCATCGTAAACAGCGGTATCAGGAAGATCAAAACGAATGTTGCCATAAACACAGGCAGATACGGACCCACCGTTAGCAACTCAAGGACGCCCTGCTCACTAGGCTTTGCCCCGTACCACATGACGATAAAGCTAGAGAACCAGAACCAGAACCACAGCAGCGAGAGGGCAAACATCAACTTGCCCATCGCCCAAAAATGATCTAGGCCGATGTAGTCCTGATATCCGCCGAATCTCCGCAACAGGAACATCGCTATGATCACCGTTGCCACTCCCGCCTGCATGGCGTTGTGGGTCTGCGTGATCGGGAGCAGCGCGTCTATCCAACCAGGCACCAGGGCCATGAGGAAGTCGACGCTGATCATGAAGTGAACAAAGATCATCGTTACGAAGTATAAAGCGCCCAGGATCCCCACCCGGTG
>CAJWER010000185.1 GCA_913030785.1 uncultured Chloroflexota bacterium
GAATTATTTATTTTTTTCCTTTTTTTTCTTTTTCCTTGACAAATTAATTTCTCCCTGATAAAATCCCGTTTCATAGTGCATTTCATGGAGATATTTCCTAACATTCAATTATTAGAGAGAAAAAAAATGATTAAAAAATCTAATTTTTCCCGTCGACGCTTTATCTCTTACGCTGGTGCCAGCGCAGCCATGGCGGTCACTGGCACTACTAGCTTAATCGGGACCAGCGCATTGGCATCGAAGGTTCAACGTGGTGGTACGATTACACTGTCCGTTCCGGAGCCTGTGTCGGAACTTGACCCGCATAAGGTTGTCAGCCACGGTTCATTCCCTGCCACATTCCACATGTTCAGTGCCCTGACCAGAATCGGTCAAGACTTCAACGCAAAACCAGAACTCGCCAAATCGTGGTCAACTTTAGACGGCGGTCAAACCTGGACGTTCAATCTTTTTGAGAACGCCAAGTTTCACAATGGTCGCCCTGTAACAGCCGAGGACGTTAAATACAGCCTAGAGAGAGTCCTCGACGAAAAAACCTCACCCCATGGTCATACCGCCATCGGTCCAATTAAGGAAGTCATCGCCAAAGGGCTGCACACAGTGGAGATTCGACTGACCACTACTTATGTCGACCTGCCCGTGGACCTCGGCGGGATTTATCCGCGTGTTGTCGACCGCGAGAATATAGACAAGATCTACACCGCGCCCAATGGCAGTGGGCCGTTCAAGATGGTCAAATGGGAGCCAAACGGTATCACCGTACTTGCGGCCAACTCGGATTATCACATAATAGGCGAGGACGGTCAGGCGATCCCCTATATTGATTCCATGAGGCTAGTGCCAATCAAAGAACCCACTTCCGAATTTGCAGCGCTTCAGAGCGGTGAGACCGACATCATGTTTCAGCTGCCTTACGATCTTATCCCCGCCGCCAAGGGTGATCCGAAGATTGTCGTGGATGCAACCGAGACAGGCTATCATAACCTTAGCCTACACCAGAAGCCAACCTTCCGTCTGCCGAACGACAATTCTGAGTTGCTGCTCGATAAGCGGGTTCGCCAAGCGCTTGCCTATGCCATCAACAGGCCCGCGATACTCGACGTGTCGATCGGTGGCTTTGGCAGGATAGGGAACGATCAACCGATCCCACCCACCCATGTCTATGGCCATGCCGGGCTGAAACCACGCGAGCACAATGTCGAAAAGTCTAAACAGCTCCTCGCTGAGGCTGGTGTCAAACCCGGTACGCGGCTCATCCTACATACTACGACCGGACGTCCCGGACTGATGGAACACGCGCTCGCGGTACGAGAAATGGCCAAGGAGGTAGGATTGGACATCGCTGTCGACGCCATTGACATCAGCAGGTACTGGACAGACATTGAGTACCGCGCCCCGATGTACATGGACAATTGGGGAGCCCGCCAAACTATCAACGCGTCGATTAAGCCGTTTTACGAGACCGGTGGCGGCAATAACTGCGCTGGTTTTAGTAACGCTAATGTAGACAGCCTCCTGTCCCGGGCTGAGGGCGAAACCGATTTCGAGTCACGCAAGTCGCTTTACAATCAGGCCATGGAGATTATCTCCGACGAGGCGGTAACCATCATCCCTTATTTCAAAGGATACTATATCGCCATGAACCCGGCAGTCGGAGGCGTCTCTGCCCACCCGATGAGCTACATGTGGCTCGATTGGGCATATCGTAAAGCCTAAGATAAATAGGGGGAACTTGAACAGAGTTCCGCGATGGTTCGCCGTGATGATTCCTATCCGTGACATCGCACTGGTCATATCAGTGGAGAGAGAACAAGTAACAGGATCATTTCCATGACAGGTGATCTGCCAGTTTTCTTTGTTAGACGATTGTTGACCAGCCTTCTGGTTCTGGTGATCATCAGTATGATATTGATGGGCGTCGTCCAACTGATGCCGGGCGATGCGGTTGACATGATGTTACGCGGGCTCTCTCCGACCGCGGTAAGCCAGGAGACCCTCGACGTGAAGCGGCGGGAGCTTGGACTAGACCTACCGGTGTGGCTTCAATACTGGAACTGGATGACTTCACTTCTCCAAGGGGATTTCGGCCGGTCGTTCACCCTAAACGTGCCGGTTGGTCCAATGATCGCCGGCCGGTTGAAATCGTCGCTGATCCTGGCCGTCCCGGCGTTCATGGCGATGATTGTTTTCGGAATCGGACTGGGTGTGGTGGCGGCTTTGAAGGAGAACTCGCCACTGGACCGGACAATCCAGCTTGTGAGCCTCACTGCCATTGCAACGCCATCGTTCCTGATCGGATCGGTTTTCATCTACGTGTTCGCCGTCAAGCTTCATTGGATCCCAGCTGCGTTCAATGCCATCGACATCTCGCGTTTCGATACGCTAGAAACCATCAGTTTCTTTTTTGCGGCTCTGGTCTTTCCGTGCATCACCATTGCGGCTGAGATCGTCGCACACGTGTTGCGTCAGACTCGTGCCTCGATGGCTGAGGAACTGAAATCCAATTATGTGCGCGCCGCTGTCCTGCGAGGCCTATCTCGCAGTCAAATCGTCCTTCGTCACGTACTTCTCAACGCACTGTTGCCGGCGATCACCATTATTGCGATCAACGTCGGCTACGTGATTGGCGGCGTGGTGGTGGTGGAGTTTATCTTTTCCTACCCGGGTATCGGCAACCTGTTGCTGACAGCCATTATCACCCGCGACATCCCGACCATGCTAGGGACCATGTTGGTTGTATCAGGCGGTTATGTGTTCGCTAATCTGGTCGCCGATCTACTCTATTCGGTGTTGAACCCTCGCATTCGGTTAACCTGAGGATTGTACCATGAAGAATTTAACTAGCCAGCAGGTGACCACACTTCTCATCGGCAGCGGAATTGCTGCATTTTTCGCATCAATCGCCATCTTCGGGCCGTGGATCGCTCCGGGCGACGCGGAGACGATGCACTTCACTCACCTCAAACAAGGGCCGTCGTCGGAATTTCTACTCGGCACAGACCGGTTCGGCCGTGACGTTCTCAGTCGATTGATCATCGGCACTCGCACAACCATTGTAATCGCCGCTTCTAGTACGGCCCTGGCAACCGTTTTGGGTACCGCCATCGGGCTCATAAGCGCTTACTTCGGCGGGCGCGTCGATGGCGTCGTTATGCGGCTTAACGACGTGTTCATTGCCTTCCCAACCCTCGTCTTCGCGATGTTTGTAATCGGCGTCCTTGGACCCGGGATAGTCAATGGTATACTCGTCATTGCGCTCATATTCACATCGAGCATTGCCCGAGTGGTACGCAGCGCCGCGCTTGGCGTCGTTATTCTGGAATATGTGGATGCCGCCCGGATCCGTGGAGAGACGATTCTGTTCATCCTATGCCACGAAGTGCTTCCCAATCTCTATCCCACCATCATCGTCGAAGTGTGTATTCGTTTCGGTTTCGCAATCTTGGTGACTGCAAGTCTCAGCTATATCGGACTCGGCCCGCCGCCACCAATGCCCGACTGGGGTACCATGGCCTCCGAAGGACGTTCGCTCATGCTCACCAATCCCTGGCCGGTTTTCGCACCGTGCATCGCCATCGTCTTGCTAGTGGTTGGAATCAACTTCCTAGGAGACGGTCTGCGAGTGCTCCTTGTTGCACGTCGCACGGGGCATTTAGGTAGCACCGCATGATGGCGGTCCAAGGTGTCGGCAATCCGCATGAGACTCCAGCCCTTGCATTCCATGACGTGACGATCAGTTTCCAAACCAAGGCTATTTCCTCTCCGGTAGTTCGCAACGCAACCTTGACCATCGCGCCGGGCGAGGCAATGGCCCTCGTCGGAGAATCGGGCAGCGGAAAGAGCACGCTCGCTTATGCTGCAATGGGGGATGAGCTAAACGGAGCTCGGGTAATTAGTGGCCGGGTCGAGGTCTCGGGCACCGATATTTCGACCCTTTCGGGGCCAAAGCTGCAGCGCCTTCGCGGCGGAAAGGTAGCGATGGTCCCGCAAGATCCGATGACAAGCCTCAGTCCGTCTCTCCGCATAGGTAGACAACTCTACGAGGTCCTATCGCTTCACCACGGGCTCAAAGGCCGCCCACTCGAGGACAGTGCCTCTGAAGCGTTACGTCTAGTAGACCTAACGGATGTGCCACGCATACTACGTAGCTATCCGCACCAGCTTAGTGGTGGCCAACAACAACGTGTCCTCCTGTCTCTCGCCATGGCGGGTCAGCCAGGTCTCCTGATCTTGGACGAGGCCACGACTGGCCTTGATGTCACCACTGAAGCGCGCATCCTCGAGCTGGTCGGCCGGATTCAGCGGGAGACCCGCACGTCAGTTCTACTCATAACCCATAACCTTGGGATCGTTCGTCGGTTCTGTCAAAGTGTTGCTGTCATCTATTTTGGCGATATTGTCGAGATCGGCTCGGTCGAGGCAGTCTTGAATCATCCCGCGCATCCTTACTCTCGCGCCCTTCTCGACTGCATTCCTCCAATCGACAGCCACATAACCGGGCAGAGGCTTCCAACCATAGACGGGGCGATACCCAGGCGAACGGATATGCCTGCCGGTTGTCTCTTTGCGCCACGCTGTCAGAGGGCTACGGATGTGTGCAGCGAGCGTGTCCCTGAGTTGAGAACAATCTCCCCGGGATATCTCGCCCGGTGTGTTTATGCCGAGGACGAGCTGGCCTCAATGCTGCGCTCGCCACGAGACACTCTGCTGAACGAAAGGGACTCCAGTTCTGTGCACCGCCCGATCCCATTGTTGGAAGTCAAGGACCTGGTCGTGACCTATCAAAGTGGCAGGCATCGTGTAACCGCGGTTAACAAGATATCTTTCTCTTGCAATCGAGGCGAGGTGCTTGGCATCGTCGGCGAGAGCGGTTGTGGTAAGACCAGTCTCGCGCGTTGTATCGTAGGTCTCATCGAACCGAAGGGGGGCCAGATTGTTTTCGATGGGCAGGAACTCACCGGTTATGGACTTCGCAGGCCGCATCCTTTACGCAAAAGTGTGCAAATGGTGTTTCAAAATCCCGAATCCTCGATCAATCCCCAGCACACGGTCGAACAATGCCTCATGCGACCTTTGGTTCTATACGACCTAGTGGTTCGGAAGAAGAGGAGGGACAAGGTGGTCGAACTACTCGAATCTGTCCAACTTGGCAGCGAATACATGGGACGTTATCCTCACGAGTTATCCGGCGGGGAGCTGCAGCGTGTGGCGATCGCTCGGGCCTTTTCCTCCGATCCTGATCTGATTGTCTGTGACGAGCCGGTGTCTTCCCTCGATGTCTCTATTCAGGCCGGGGTGTTGAACCTGTTGATGGAGTTACAGCAGAAGAACAAGGTAAGCTTCGTGTTCATTAGCCATGACCTCAATGTGGTTCGCCACGTAAGCAACAGAATCACGGTGATGTACAATGGACGCATTTGCGAGATGGGCACGCCCTCCGAGTTGTTCGTGCCTCCATACCATCCTTACACTGAAGAACTCCTGGCCGCCGTCCCTATGGTCGGGGTTCGGAAGCGCAAGGTCATCCCGACGGGCAATCCGTCAAGATATACGACCACCACGGATACGCCTTGCTGTCAGTTTTCAGGCCGGTGCCCACGCTATGTAGGGATGATTTGCGACAAGTCCGTGCCGCCGGACAAATTTACTCACAGCGATCGGCATCTTTACTGCCACATTCCGTTGAAAGAGCTTGAATCCATGGAACCCGTCCTCGAAAAGGTTGTTGAGTGATCCGAGTTCCTCGGGGCTAGTAAGGGGGATAAAGATTAAGATGTGCGCAGGATATTGAATGTCTGCCCAAATCGCGATCGTCGGACGACAAGGGGCATCTCCATCTGTCGATTGCTGGCACCTTGGGGAGTATCACAGGTGAGCGTGCATGAAAATTGTCACTTACAACATCCATAAGGTGTGGGCGTGGACGATCACATCGATTTAGGGCGGATCGCCCGGTCCCTGGAGGGTGCTTGATTAGCCTCAACGAGGTAGAACGCTTCTGGTCGTGGAACGGTCAAGCGATGAATAGAGTTCCTTGCTACCGGAGTACTACTGGGTTTATGGCAACCCTTACCACCACAAACGACTCGTCTTGAAACCAGAGACCACCGTGACGTAGGA
>CAJWER010000186.1 GCA_913030785.1 uncultured Chloroflexota bacterium
CGTCGATGAAGGGAGTGAACCCGCCGGCCTGGCTGGTGAAGGGCAGCAGAAGCAGCAGGGTCCCAGCCAATATGAAGCCTATGAACGAATAGAGAAGAACAACGGGAGATGCCAGGGCCCGAGACTGGGCCCTGGGGGTCGTGATCTCAAAGCGGACCGGGCTGATCTGCTCTTCGCGCGGGTGACGCACGATGCGGTCGCCCGGCTTTGGCTTCCATGTGCCCCTCTGCATTATCGCCCCTTTCGACCCTCGACGGGAGTATTTCCGCTGTCTAGTTACCTCTCGCAGAATGCTTTGAGGATGCGCCTACACACACGGCAGAGCGCCACGCTTTGTGTATGCATTGCCGGTCCCAGCGATGATAGGTGTCGGCAAGTTGTGGTGTCAATTGACGCAACGGTGTACTTGTTTCCACTGTACATCGGCACCCGCGTTGGATTCTAATCGTAGTCATAGTCATGGAGATCCCGCACCACAGGGCTGGAGGTGGGTGCCGATGGAACCTGTTGTAAGACGACTTATGCCGCTGTCCGATCCCAATCTGAGAGGCTGAGCAGGCAATTACGCTGCCCAGTTCGCAATGGCGACGCTGGCCATGATGGCCATCCTGCTTCTTGAGGACGTGGTTTTGAGGGCGGCTATCGTAGTGGCTATGGCCTCGACGGTCTTCACAATTTTCGTCGTTCCCAACAGTGTAGCGGTAACCCCGCGGGGGTGATCGGAGGACACGTGATTGGGGTGGCGGCAGGCTCTCTCGTCGCGGCCGTCATTGGGCTCCCCCCCATAGCGCCGATGGTGGAGGACTCCCGTTTGCTGTTCGACTCCCTGGCAGCTCTCACGGTGGGCCTGAGTATCGCGCTGATGGTGGTGACGCATGCCGAGCACCCGCCCGCTGCCGGGGCCGCTCTTGGTCTGGTCGTGCACGGGTGGGCCCTGTCGTCAGTCGGCGTCATCTTGATCGGCGCCGTAGCACTGTCCATCATACGAATGGTGCTGCGACCCAGGCTGGTGAATCTGCTGTAGCAGGCCGCATAAGCGCGTGCCTCTGCCCCTAGCGTGTCTGGCACCCACCCCGAGTACTTTTCCCAGCCCAACTAAGCGCGCGCAGCGCTGCGGTAGCTCCGCCTTGTGGTGGTGGTGGCGTGCCGTTTATATTGGACGCGATACGTTTGCGACAGTAACACGCGGGAGACCCGATGGACGAGCAGGTCCGCGCCCAGGTAGAGCGACTTCACGCAACACCCTTGATGGCGGTGGTGGCGGTGTCTGGCGGCGGGTTTCAGGCCATAGCCTGGCTGCTCGGGGTCGCCGGCGCCTCGCGTACGGTGATCGAGGCGATTGTGCCATACAGCGAAGGGGCACTCCGGGATCTGCTGGGCTACGCCCCTGAAAAACATGTGTCCCCTGAGACGGCAAGGCACATGGCCAGATCCTCCTACGAGCGGGCTCGCAAGCACGGGCCGCCCGATCGTCCTGTGGTTGGCATCGGGTGCACCGCAGCTATCCGCACCGACCGTGAAAGGCGAGGTGACCACCGATGCTACGTAGCAGCATGGTCCGAGCGTGGAAGTACGACCTACGGAGTTACCCTGACCAAGGGCCAGCGAGAACGGGACGCTGAAGAAGACATTGTAAGCAGGCTCGTGCTTCGAGCGCTGGTGGAGGCGGATGGCGACGAGCCAACTATGCACCTCTCTCCCGACATCTCTCTGGGCGAGACGGAGGTCATCGAGCGGCGTCACAGTGATCCACTGGGGCAGTTTTTCCTGGGCGAGATTGACGCTGTGACACTGGGGAGTGACGGGAGTATCACGGCTGGGGTCGACCACGTCGGCGGTGTGCTGTCCGGATCATTCGATCCGCTCCACGAGGGCCACGAGGGGCTGGCCAGGGTTGCATCCGGGATGCTGGACGTCGAGGTTGTCTTTGAACTGGCCGTCGCCAATGTGGACAAGAAATCTCTTGAGGAACAGACAATACGGGAGAGGTTGGCTCAGTTTGCAGGCCGGAACACGGTCATAGCCACCCGTGAGCCCCGATTCGACGGCAAGGCGGCGCTGCTGCCCGGCTGTACATTCGTAATAGGATGGGATACCGCCGCGAGGTTGTTTGTCCCGCGGTATTACGGTAACGACGAGGGCCACATGCTGGCTGCCATATCGGAGGTGCGGGACCGAGGTTGTTCATTCCTGGTGGCGGGACGCGTCGTGGGCGGCGAGTTCAGGTCGCTGGATGGTCTTGAAATCCCTGCGGGATTCTCCGACATGCTAACTCCCATCCCGGAAAGCGTTTTCAGACAAGATCTATCGTCTACCGAGCTGCGCCTGGCCTCCGGCGAAAACCGCGAAAGGAACATGTCATGCTGAGGCCCTGCTCCGGCCCAGAAAGGCCCCTGGGCGACATTGAAACTCGAGTACCGAGGCCGTCCGCGTCATGAAATTTAAGAACCTTCGTGAGTTCATCGTCTTCCTGGAGGACAAGAGAGAGTTGCGGCGAATATCCACCACCGTTAGCCGGGATCTGGAGATCACCGAATTGGCGGACCGTATGGTGAAGTCGGGCGGACCAGCGCTGCTCTTCGAAAACGTTGAGGGCTCCGCGGTGCCCGTTGTGATAGGCCTGTTTGGCACCCATCAGCGGGTCGCGTGGGCTCTGGGCGTCGACAATGTTGAAACCATAACGGACCGTGTACGCAAGCTGCTGGGCATTGCCCAGGGTCCCCCTCCGGGGTTAATGGGAAAGCTGCGTACAGCGGGCGATCTGATTGGGCTGGCTAGGTCCCAGCCGAAAATCGTGGGTAGTGGACCGTGCCAGGAGGTCGTTCTGGAGGGGGAGGATGTGGACCTGGATCTGCTTCCCTCCCTCAAATGTTGGCCCGAGGACGGAGGGCGGTTCATCACGCTGCCATTGGTTATCAGCCGAGACCCCGATACGGGGACTCGCAACGTTGGTACCTACCGCATGCAGGTCTACGACAAGCGTACGACCGGCATGCACTGGCAGACCCACAAGGTTGGCGCCCACCACTTGAGGGCGGGGCAGAGCGCCGGGCTCGATCGGATGGAGGTTGCCGCTGCCATTGGAGGTGACCCCACCACGATCTGGGCAGGATCGATGCCGTTGCCGCCGGGGATCGACGAGTTCGCGGTCGCCGGCGTGATTCGGGAAGAGGCGGTGGAGCTGGTGCGATGCAAGACCGTGGACCTGGAGGTCCCGGTCCAGGCCGAGTTCGTGTTGGAGGGCTACGTCGTGCCGGGCGAGACCCGCGCAGAGGGCCCTTTCGGCGACCACACCGGCTACTACTCGCCTGCCGAGGAGTATCCGGTATTCCACGTCACAGCGCTCACGCACCGGCGCGATCCGATATATCCGACTACTGTTGTCGGCAGGCCGCCCTCCGAGGACTTCTTCATGGGCAAGGCCAGCGAGCGTATCATGCTGCCGGCGTTGCAGACGGCGGTCCCAGAGGTCGTCGACATGAACATGCCAGCGGAGGGGATATTCACGAACTATGTGCTGGTGTCCATTCGCAAGGAGTACCCGGGGCATGCCCGGAAGGTGATGTACGCCCTGTGGGGTATCGGGCAGATGATGCTGGTCAAGGGCATCGTGGTATTCGACGGCCACGTGGATGTGCAGGACCTCTCCGAGGTTGCCTGGCGCGTCGGCGCTAATGTCGACCCGTCTCGAGACCTGGTCATAGTTGAGGGAGCGATTGACGATCTGGACCATGCCTCGACGACCTCGAAGTTCGGCAGCAAGATCGGTATCGACGCGACGGCCAAGAGTCGAAGCGAGGGAATGGACAGGGACTGGCCCCCCGAGATCGTCATGAGCGAAGAGATCAAGAATCTGGTCGACGGACGGTGGAAGGAGTACGGTCTTTGAGCACCGCCGCTGCACCGGGTTTTCTGAATCGGCTACAGCTATTTTCCGGTGAAATCAGGGTTCAGGAGAGCGTCTTCGCCCTGCCATTTGCCTACACGGGAATGGTGCTTGCTGCGGACGGTGCGCCGACGTGGACGCAGTTCGTTTGGGTCACCGTGGCGATGGTCAGCGCTCGCACGCTGGGAATGTCGGCCAACCGCATCATCGACAGACACATCGATTCGCGCAATCCAAGGACGTCGGGCCGCCACCTGGCTTCCGGACGGCTGCGGACACCGGAGATGGTTGCACTCTCCGCGATCGCTGCGGTGGTGTTTTTCGTAGCTGCGGCTATGCTGAACACGCTTGCTCTGGCTTTGGCGCCAGTAGCGGCGGCGTACCTTGTGATATACCCATTCGCGAAGCGATACGTCTGGGCGGCCAGCTTCCTGCTCGGCTGGGCGCTGGCTATTGCGCCATCGGCGGCATGGATTGGCGTGCGTGGGAGTGTGTCCTGGGAGCCTGTTCTGCTATCGGCGGCTGTGGCTCTGTGGGCGGCCAGCTTCGACATCCTGTACCACGCCCAGGACTTCGACTTCTACACGAATAGCGGGCTCCACTCCGTTGCCAGAAAGTTTGGTGTCCACTCCGCATTCCGAATCGCACGTATGCTGGACGTGCTGGCCGTCGCCTGCCTGGCGGGGGTAGGGGTCGGGCTCAGCATGGAATGGCCCTACTATGTTGGCTGTGCTGTGGCGGCTGCCGTGCTAATGTACAAGCACAGCATGGTGTCTCCAGACGACCTGTCCCGCATGGGTGTGGCGTTCTTTCGCACCAACGCGTATGTGTCTTTGACGGTGTTCGTCGCGACTATGGTCGCGGTATTTGTAGTCTAGACGGAGTAAAGAATGTCTGATAACGGTGCGTCTCCAGTGGTGGTAGGCATCTCAGGGGCCAGCGGCTCGGTCATGGCGCGGGGCGTTATCGAGCGGCTGCTGGAGATGGGGCGGCCTGTGGTAGCGACGGCCTCGCCTGCCGCCAGGATGGTGTGGCGCGACGAGATGGACGAGTCCTTCGGTGACGCGCTAGAGCGCTGGGGCGATTCCGGGCTCTTCACCCATTACGCCATCGGCGACATGACTGCGCCCATCGCCAGCGGTACATTTTCTGTAGCCAGTATGGCGGTTGTGCCGTGCAGCATGGCGACGATTGCGGCGATAGCCGTGGGCCTTTCCGACAACCTGCTCCGCCGCGCGGCGGACGTGTGTATCAAGGAGCGACGGCGACTGGTCCTGGTGCCCCGCGACACACCTCTCAACGCCATACACCTTGAGAACATGGCGAACCTGTCCAGGCTGGGGGCGACCATTCTGCCACCTGCGCCGGCCTTCTACCTGAAGCCGCAATCTGTCTCAGACATCGTAGATTTCATGGTCGAGCGGACCTTGTACGCCCTGGGCGAAACGGAAGCGCTTCCCGATGCGATGCGATACAAGGGGAGCCACGACGCGGGGTCGTGAGCTAGTGCCAGAGGCCCGATGGCGGTGCAGTAGACCGCTGGAGCGGATTCTGGGAAGGGCCGATCTGTGAATCTGTTCCATCGTGTTCCATACTGTTCCGCTCGTAGCTGGGGCGATGGGACGGCTGGGACACTTTTGGGTCATTATGGACCATTAATGGGACCTCAGTGGTACGCCAGTGAGACAAAAATGGCCGAACCTCACACGGGCGCTCCTCAATAGGTAAAAATAGTACTAGTATTGCCAGAGGGATTTCGCTCGGAGAAGGAATTCAAGGTGCTCCTGGACAAGTATTGATTTCTACCGTAGCATTTACAGATCCTAATTCAATGTAACCTGAATCATCATACAATTTACCATCTTTAACAATTCCACTACTATAACTTGCATTAGAGTTGTCGTAAGAAGATCCGAATCCTGTTATTATGACTAATTTTCCACTCCATCTGCTTCCTGAAACAGTAATAGTAGACTTAGCTGAAGAGTCTGCATATGAATAAACACCAGCTAAAGAAATACTTTTGCTCTGATTAGATTTAAATGATTGATTATCAGAAGAACCATTAGAGCAAGAACACAAGAAAAGCAATGTAATTAATCCTATACTATATATATTTTTCATTTTAATAAATTTTTAAGTTAATCTGAGTGGGAGTCTTTGTATGAAACAAACTTACAAAAAAATATTAAAAAACATAAAGAGAAAAAAAGTCGGGGTAGCAGGATTACA
>CAJWER010000187.1 GCA_913030785.1 uncultured Chloroflexota bacterium
CGGCACGCGCGTCGGTGACTGGGTCATGACGATGGGCAATGCCCTGGACCTCAAGGGCGCTCCCACTGTGACCCTGGGCATCATCAGCGGCCTCGGGCGCACAATTCAGACCGAACAGTTCCCCGGGTACTACTACGACCTGATCCAGACCGATGCCGCCATCAACTCGGGCAACAGCGGCGGGCCGATGGTCAACCTCAACGGTGAGGTCGTGGGGATCAACCAGGCGACACTTCGGCAGGCCCAGGGCATTAGCTTCGCCATCAGCGCATCGACAGCCCAGCCCATCATCGACAGCCTCATCGAGTTCGGTCGCGTCATCCGCCCGCGAATAGGCTTCGACGGCGACGATGTCACACCAACCAGGGTTGCGCGGTTTCAACTCAGCGTCAATCAGGGGGTCATCGTCACCCGGATTGCCAGCGACGGTCCTGCGTTCGCGGCGGGGATCAGAATCGGGAACATCGTCACCATGATTGACGGGATACCGACACCGGACATGGCGACGTTCCTGAGCCTGCTATGGTCCTACCAGGTGGGTGATAGCATCCAAATCGAGTACGTCCGCGGCGACGAGTTTCTGATGGCAGAGGTGGAGTTGGGCGAGCGGGGCAGCTAGTCGGGTCGAACGAGACTCAAGGGATCACGTAGTTAGCGCAGTTGTCGTCGAGCCACTCCGTCATGTCGAACCCCAGCTAACCTCTATCTGCTGTCCCGAGGTGTCGAAGGCCACAAAATAGTTGCAGGTCCAAGACTCGTCTTCGTTCTTGGTGAATGCGCGGCAGGGTGACCAGCTGTCCTGGGGTTAGCCCTCTGGACCTACCGGATCGCCGAGCTGTCCGAGGATACCTTGCTGTGCAGGCGCAGGGGCAGCTGCTGCGCGGGGAGGCCTGTGGGAAACAGCGCTGCAGGCGCCTGGGTTGCCGCAGCCGGGCCAATCGGGATTTGCAATGTAGCCGGGGATTGCAGGCCGAGATCGGCCTCGTGCACCTCGCTATACTCCCATATAGTACCCGTCTCAATGCTACCTAGCTGGATTCGCTCGCCGTTCTGAAGTGGGCGTGGCTGCTGACCAACCCTCTACTCGTCGACATTAGGTACCGTTCTGGCTGCCCAGGTACTGTATCCAAAAGCCCGGGTCACGGTAAAAGATCATGGCGTGTTTGCGAGAAACCACAGGCTGCTCAACCACAATATCGTTCGTGGCCTCGCGGCCCATCGCCGTGACTCCCCCGATCAACGACAGGCCGCACCCATCGCAGGGACCTCCACGGATCCGCAACTTCGACATCGAAGTATTCATCATGGTTGCCACCCACCTATCTGAATAAGCCCCACGGCTAGTGCGCCGATCACGACTTACTAACGAAAACCAGGTCAGATAGACCGAGTGTAGCCACGACCCCAGTCGGGAACAATTAGCCGTCTACCCATGATTGTGACGGTCAGCACCTCTATGAAAGACGGCCGGCGGACCCCGGTCGTGCATGGGTATGCAAGTTACCTACTCCCGCACCACTCCTAGGACCACGGCCAGGCCATTGACCTTCTGTTCCTCGGTATATGCGCCCTCGGGCGAGACTCCGCGAGTCAACTCCCGTGACAGCGTATCCTGGCGGATGTAGTCGCCGTGGGCGGCTATGACCTCCTCCAACGCTTCGTCGCCATCGTAGTAGGTGACGATATGGTCAGCGATGTCGAATTCAGCCGAACGCCGCATGTTCTGGACCAGGTGCACCAGCTCCCGCGCACGCCCCTCCAACTCCAGCTCCGGAGTGATCTCCGTGGTCACGGCCACGGAGTAGCCTCCCTCCGACACGACCGAGTACCCTGCAATCTCGGAACTGGTCACCACGATGTCCTCGGGCTCGAGCACGTAGTCGCCCACGGTGACACTGCTGCCCGCGGCGACCGCCACGTACACTTCCGACGGGTCCGCCTTGGACAGCGCTGCCAGGACGTTTCGCGTATCTGCACCGAATCGCGGGCCGATCCGAGACATGTCAGCCTTCACTTCAATTTCGGCCACCTCGCGCTCATCGTCGAGCACAGAAACACGGCGGATGTTCAGTTCCTCGCATACCTGCGACGAGATCTGTTCCAGCAGCTCATCTTCTTCGGACGAGCGCAGCTTGACCAGCGCCTCCTCCATAGGCTGGCGCACCTTCACCCCGACCTTGCTCCTGGCGGCACGCCCCAGGCTCGACAGACGCATTGCCAGCCTTACTGCCTGCGACAGGCGCCGGTCGATCCGGACCTCGTCCGCCACTGGGTACGACTCCAGATGTACGCTTCCGCGGCCGTCAGCCGTGGACCCCGCCAGGTTCCTGTACATCTGCTCGGATACGAACGGGATTATCGGCGCGATGAGCCGGGTCAGCGTGACCAGGCACTCATACAGCGTCGCGTATGCCGCCTGCTTGTCCTCGTCAGCGTCGGACTTCCAGAAACGACGGCGGCTGCGCCTCACGTACCAGTTCGATAGCTGCTCCACAAACCCTTCGGCGCGGCGGGTCGCCAACTCCACCTCGTAGGTGTCCAGCGATGCCGTCATGTCCAGGGTCAACTCGGCGAGCTCCGACAGTATCCAGCGGTCCAGCTCCGATCTGCGCTCGACCGGAGGAGCAGTGGACTTCGGGTCGTAGCCGTCGATATTGGCATAAGTCACGAAGAACGAATAGACGTTCCAGAGGGGGATAATGAATCGGCGTCGGACCTCATCGGCGATTCCAAAGCCGAAATTCAGGTTGGCCGCCGGATTGTGGCGCGAGTAGAGCCAGCGCATCGAGTCCACGCCCATCTTCTCGGCGCCATCCTCGAACCAGATGGCGTTACCCTTGCTCTTGTGCATCTCATCGCCGTGTTCGTCACGCATCGTCGCGTAGCTGTGGAGGTTCCGGAACGGTTCGGTGTTCTCAAGAACAGTGCTCATGACAAGCAGCGAGTAGAACCAGCCGCGGAACTGGCCGGGGAAGCTTTCGGTGACCACCTCCGCGGGGAACCACTCCTTCCAGTAGTCGCGGTCGGAGCGGTAGCCGATGGTGGAGAAAGGCACGATGCCTGCGTCCAGCCACACGTTGCCCACATCCTTGATGCGCTCGACCGTATTGCCGCACTCGGAGCATGCGATCTTGACGGCGTCGATCCATGGCCTGTGGGGCGAGTTGCCGGCGAACTCGTCCCACCCCGAAATCGCCCTCTCTTCCAGTTCAGTCTCAGAGCCGATGACCTCGAAGTAACCGCACGTACATTTGTAGATGGGCAGCGCCAGCCCCCAGTACCGCTTCTTCGAGATCATCCAATCGTCCATGTTCTTGAGCCAGTCCAGCTCTCGTTGCATACCGAACTCGGGGATCCAGCGCGCCTTCTTGGTCACGTCCGCGACCTTGTCTCGCAGCTCGTCCATACTGATGAACCACTCGTCGACCAGCCGGAAAACGAGCTCGGTCCCACACCTCCAGCACGTCGGGTAGCGGTGCGAGTACTGATCTAATCGATAGAAGACTCCCTTTTGCCGCAGGCTGTCATAAATGGGCTTGTTGACGTCCGACACGCTCTTGCCGGTCAGCCAGTCGAAGCCGTCGATGAAGATGCCGAAGTCGTCTAGGGGAGCGATGACGCTCAGCCCGCGCTCCTTGCTGATCTTGAAGTCCTCCTTACCAGCACCCGGGGCAGTGTGCACAATTCCCGTTCCCTCGGTCTCGCTCACCTCCTCCCACAACACGACCCTGTGCTCGACGTCTTTCTGCGCGGGCAGCTCATCGAAGGGACCGGAGTAGCGGAGCCCGTCCAGGGCCTTGCCCGGCATCTCCTCCAGCACCTCATGCTCGGCCTTCAACTCGCTCAGGCGACTCTTGAGCAGGTACAACACCTCTCCGTCAGCTGTCCTGGCTCTGACATAGGTCAGGTCGGGGTGGACGTATGCGCCGGTATTGCTCGTCAGGGTCCAGGGTGTGGTCGTCCAAACCAGCAGTGACTCTCCATCACGGTCAAGGAGCGGGAAGCGGACGTACAGGCCGGGGTGCACGATGTCCTTGTACCCTTCCGTCACCTCCTGCTGCGACAGGCCGGTGCCGCAACGAGGACACCACTCCATAACGTCGGTGCCCTCGTAGATCCAGCCACGCTCGTGGCACACCTTCAGGAAGTGCCAGATCGTGAAATTGTTCTCGTCCGACATCGTGTAGTAGGAGTTGTCCCAGTCCATCCAGTAGCCCAGGCGCTTGGACTGCTCGGTCATGATGTCGGCGAACTTGCGCACCCGCTCCTTGCACAGGTCCACGAACTTCTCGATGCCGAACTCCTCGATGTCCCGCTTCGAGTCCAGCCCCAGCTCCTTTTCGACCTCGACCTCGACCCACAGGCCCTGGCAGTCGAAGCCATTTTGATACCGCTGGCGAAACCCCTGCATCGTCTTGTAGCGCTGGAACAGGTCCTTGTAGGACCTGCCCCAGGCATGGTGGACCGCCATCCGGTTGTTGGCGGTGATCGGCCCGTCGATGAACGAGAATTTCTTGTCTGAATTATCGTTTCGCGTAAGGTACTTGGCCGGGATGCCTGCCTCGTTCCACCACGCCAATATGTCCCGCTCCATCGCGGGAAAATCTGTCTTGGAATCCACCGGATTAAACATTTCTACTCCTTAGGGCGCTTCTCACGTTGTGTGAGGCCACCGTACTACAACCCACATGTCCATCATGTCCGGGGTCAATCCAGCGAGGCGCAAATCGTCCTCACGCTGGCTGCCCAGACCCTCTACGAACTCCCAGCCCGCCTCCTCCACCATACCTCGCAAATCATCGACGCTATACACCGTGTGATCCAGGTCTAGCTTCAGCCGAAGACACAGGTCCGTGCCGCTACCTTCATAGAACTCCCAGTTGTTGTAGACGATCGATCCCAGCCCCTGGAATAGAGCCAGGTCTGACGCGCGACCGTAGTAGTCGATCGACATAAACATGTTCGCGATCGCGTAGAAAGGTCCACGTCCCGCCAGATGCGACCCAACCTCGCGTACGTCGCCGACGAAAACCTCGGCGTAGCCAGACTGGACAGCAGCCCTATCGCGAGCCTGCTCAACGTAGAGCGGATCTATGTCGAAGCCGGTGACGCGGTATCCGCGTCGCGCCAACGGCAGTGCGTGGCGACCGATCCCGCAGGCTGTGCCCAGAATCCTCCCTCCGGACGGCAGGCCAAGTTCCCCCAAGAGGCGAGCCAGCACTGCAATCTCCGCCTCCGCCCTGTCCTCGGCCTTCTCCAGGAACGGCAGGAACAGATCCAGCCTCTCCACAAACAGCCTGTGGGTCCAGTGGCTCGTATCGACTGATTCCGCCACCGCGCACCCTCTCAGACAACAAAAACCCGTCCCACATCAGGGACGGGTTTAACATAACCCGCGGTACCACCCTCGTTCCTCGGCTCGGCGTCGTATGGCCGGGCCGGGGCCCTCAATGTCCGAAATCTATCTGAATCGGACCGCCCAAAATAACGGAGGGCGACTCCGGCGAAGCCTACTTGGGTAGGGTTTGCCCCAGACCGTTCGGTTCGCGGCTCAGGAGGGATCTTCGCGGGAGGCGGGTTTGGTCTGCTCTCACCAGTTCAGACTCGCTGCGCTGCCGCCGCCCGGTACTCGTCTCCGTCAAAGCCGTTGTAGAAGAGCCTAGGACAAGGCCCACCCGGGTGTCAAGCCACGCACATCGCCGCGAATGGACCTCACCTCAACGCCCATATGCAACAACATGCATACGTGCGTCCTTGTCATCGGGGCGGCGAGTCCGTATCATCGATAGGTGCGTCGGGGTGTGGCGCAGTTGGTAGCGCGCGTCGTTTGGGACGACGAGGTCGCTGGTTCGAGTCCAGTCACCCCGACCATTGCCTCCTCTCACGAACCGGCTCGACCCCAATGACAGAGGTTCACCTCGGCTGGGCCACCGTACACATCGGTACTTGGAGGCGCTAACCCCACTCAAATGAGGTGTTTCCAAGCAACTCGAACCCAAACGGTTCAGATCTGACTGCCCATACACCTTGTCCCAGATAGCTACTCGCCGTTGTTGTCGCGTATGAGACATCGGCTAAAAATTTTCTATACGTGCAGC
>CAJWER010000188.1 GCA_913030785.1 uncultured Chloroflexota bacterium
TTGCGGGGCATCCACCCCGCAGACCACTCCGCATAAGCCTGATTCTGGGGGCAGTATAGCCTAGGGGGCGAGAGAGGTGTGGGTAGCGCTGGACTAGATCACGCTGCGTGGAATCCCGGGCCCGCGCGCCCTGGACGGCGGCGTGTGTGGCCCGCAAGTCCAAGTCAGGTGAAGCGCCGAGAATTCCCCAGCTGCCGCGGTGTAGTCGGCGGCGAAGTGGCGATGGGCGCAGGTAGCTCGAAGCGCCCTAGGATTTTTAAGATTATCACGGGACTCCCGTCCCCAGGTCTGCCCTCACGAGACCCTCGCATGAAACCCGGCGTGTACCTAATTGTTCTGACGTGATCGCGCGGATAGAGACAGGGCTGCGGTAATCCTGAGGTTGTCTGCTCCCTCGGCCGACCTGCCTCACGATTGGTGTCGTTCGGGCAGCAGCGGTATACTCCGACGCATGCCGGGGCGAGGTTCACCGTCGGGCCACCCAAGAAGAGTCGTCCATGTGCCGACCATTCGCGTCTCGCTTAGGAAAATTTACACGGCAAAAACGGGAGTCCAGGGAAAATGAGCGCACTAAGTGAGTTGGCAATCAATGGCGGGCCGAAGGTTCGAGTTGATTCGTGGCCCGAGCGAGGACAACTCGGTATAGAAGAAAAGGAAGCGGTGGACGCCGTGTTCGATGAGTCCATCGCGACCGGGCGTCCGTTCGATTATGACGGACCTGTAGAGGAGGCGTTCTGCGAGGAATTCGCAGAGTTCATGGGCGGCGGGTACGTCGATGCCGTCAGCTCCGGCACAAGCGCCATCTACGTTGCCCTCAAAGCTCTCGACATACAGCCATTTACGGAAGTGATTGTCGGCGCCTTGACCGATTCCGGTGGGATGATGCCTGTCCCTCTTCTCAACTGCATTCCGGTGATCGCCGATACAGCGCCTGGCAGGTTTACGCCTGGTCCAGAGGAGATCTCGGCGGTCATATCGCCCTTGACCAGCGCGATCATTGTCCCCCACATTGCCGGAGATCCAGCTGATATGGACGGTATCGCGAGAGTCGCGAGCCAACACGGTATACCGGTAATCGAGGACTGCGCTCAGGCACATGGCGCCAGATTGAATGGGAAACTTGTAGGAACGTTTGGAGACATCGCGGCGATTTCAACCATGTCTGGCAAGCACATGAATACCGGTGGCCAGGGAGGAGTCGTCTACACGAAGAGCGAGAATCTGTACGAGGCCGCCAGGCGAGCCTCGGACAGAGGCAAGCCGTTCTACATGGAGGATGGATCAACAAACCAGGTCGCCTCGTTCAATCTGAATCTCAACGATTTGGCGGCCGCGATCGGACAGGTGCAACTAAAGAAACTTCCTGGGGTCGTTGCCCGCCGCCGCGATTTCATCAGCAAGCTAACCGAAGGGTTTCACGATAACGACCTACAGGCGATCTCGATCGCGCCCTCCATGCCAGGCGGAGAGTCCTCGTACTGGTGGTGGCCACTCAAAGTCAACACAGAGAGACTCACTTGCGACGTGGCTACGTTCAGCGAAGCCTTGCTAGCCGAGGGAATCCCTGCCAATACAATTGGCTGGAATCTCATGCCGCATAAAATGGAGTGGTTCAAGAGCCGACGAGTGTTCGGCTCCAGCGGATACCCCTGGAGCTCACCACAATACGAGGGTGACCCCGACCAGCAGTTCCCGTGTCCGAACGCTACGTCCGCCGTGGCTGGCCACATCCAGTTGACGGTGAATGAAAGCTGGGGTGACCCCGAGATAATCGACATCCTGACGGCGTTCAAGAAGGTGGAAAACGTTTATTTAAATCAAAGGTAGCTAGGATCCGTGCCTACTAGGCGGCGTGGTTTCTGGCAGCACGGTTTTTGAACCTCGCCCCCAGGTTTTCGCCGCAGATAGTGTTGGTCTTAGCAGCGAAATTCACTGGCCGATTGTATTGGACGCAGGTGCGCCCACCTGGGCCTCGACTGACTGTCTACTGGACCTGAGAGCCGGATCATTTCATCGGGAGGGCCAATATCATGACCCGTGACCCCAGCGAACAGGAGCGAAAGCCCGCGTATCAGGTCATAGCCGACTCCCGTCCCAAGGGCACGTACCGCGGGGCGGTAGTCGGATGCGGGCGGATGGGCAGCACCATTGATGACGAGCATGTGGGGATGCCGCACTATCCGTGGCCGTGGGCGCATGCCCCGGCGATGATCGAGGCGGCAGGGGTGGACCTTGTCGCAGGTGTCGACCTCGACAGAGGGAAGCTAGACGACTTTAGCAGGCGCTGGGGAGTGAAGGCCCTATATGTCGATGTACGAGAGATGGTTGCAAAAGAGCGGCCCGAAATAGTCAGCGTCACAACCCGACCCGAGGAACGACCTGACGTGGTCGCCGCTCTTGCCGAGGCAGGCGTGAAGGCCATATTTGCGACCAAACCCATGTGCCTGACACTCGTTCAGGCTGATGAGATGATCGAGGTATGTCGAACCAACGGCACCATTTTGGCCATGGCCTGCCACCTGAACTGGTACGCGCCTTACACGGCAGCTCTCCAACTTATCGAGCGCGGTGACATTGGTCCACTGCGCTCCATGGTCGGCAACACGACACACTCGCTTTCCAATATAGGCAGCCACACACTGGCGCTGTTTCGGATGTTCGCCGGCGCACCGGCCAGCTGGGTTTCGGGCCACATGGACGACGACGATCAGGCTCTCGGTGACGGTGACCTGGCAGGCTCGGGTTATGTTGTATACGAGAATGGCGTGCGGGCCTTCCTGAACTCCCATGTTCCAGAAAATACCTGGTCGTTGGAGTTCCTATGCGAGAGAGGCCGCATTGTGTCGCGCAACCATCACGCCACGTTCGAGCTATGGATGGACGAGGCCGGGGAAAAAGGTCTCAGATACGACGTTCAGAGGATGTTCCCATATCCGTGGAGACCTCGCAGCTCGATGGTGGATGCCATAGAAGGTGTCGCTCGGTCCATCGAAGTAGGACAGGAAACCGTGGCCCCTGGGGAGTATGGACGCGAAGCGCTGGAGATCGCCATTGCGCTGCGCGAGTCCCATCGCCGAGGCGAGATACGCGTCGACCTGCCGCTTGAGGATCGCAGCCTGGAATTGGGCGCGCGACCCTAGGGGAGATCCGACGCCAAAGAACCCAGTGGCAGCTCGATGCCGAGCACCTCGGAACGCAGCCGGACTTTCCCGGCATCTTCGGGCATGTCGAAGGCCATCACGGTGGTCACGGTGTTGCCGGGCTCCAGCCACTGCCTGGGGTCGTCGTTGTCGGCCTGGATTGCAATCGCTGTCGAAACGGCGAAGTGGCTGGTGCTGAAATTCGCGACCGGATACAGGCGTCCTTTGTCGTCGGCCAGCGAGAACGCACCGGCAACGTGGATGTCTGGGCGGAGCGCGCTGGTCGCCTTGTGCGCCGCGGCGGTCGCCTGCCCCTCGCCGTTCAGCTGTTCGTCGAGCACCGCGCCGAGTATCTTCACGGTCGGGGTCGGCTGCACCTTCTCCCCGTCCATCTCGCACTGCAGCTCGCGCTCCTGCTCTGTCTTCTTATTCAGCCGCCGCGGGACCAGGAGCAGCTGGGTTTTGTCTGCAGAGGGGTAGATCCGGTTAGTGCGCATGTAGACGGAGAGGTGCTGCATCGCCTCGTCCATCCGCAGTCCCTCGACATACGGCCATTGAAGCGACCGGCCCCGCTGGCCACGCATCTCCTCGGGACGATATAACGTCTCGAACTTGACGTACTTCGCGTTCGACGTCGGCTCGAACCGCTTGATGAGGTCACCGAGCGGAAACCCGACCCACGGCACCACCATCGACCAGGCCTCGACACAGCGCAGCCGATAGATACGCTCCTCCAACGTATGAGGACGGAGCAAGTCCTCGATCGCCACGTCGGCCGCCGGCTTGTGCATCTCGCCATCGACCCGGACAGACCACGGGTCGATGGACATTTCGTGGGCGTATCGGGCGGGATCCTCCTTGTCGGTGCCGAACTCATAGAAATTGTTGTAGCTGGTGATGTCTTCGTATGAGTTGAGTTCGTCGTCGGTGCTGAGCGGCGACTTCACGAGATTTGGAATCGGTTCCTGGGCCCGCGCCGCCCCGTCGTATCGTCCCAGCACGGTGCCGCCCGCGATGGCCCCGGCCACCACGCCGGAAGTCGTCTGAATAAACTGCCGGCGATTACGATACACCCGCTCAGGGGTGATCTCCGACGAGCGAATGTCCGGCGCTTGCTTGATCAGCATCTGATATCTCCCTGGAACAGCGTGTGCGCGCGGCGAATCGGCGTGCCACGCCCTTGCTCATGGTCCACCCGCTGACGCGACGTTGTCAATGTCCAGGTCGCCGGTCACCGACGCCCCGGGGTCAGTCGGTGGCGGAAGGGAGGTCGAGAAAATCGACTATTTCCCTCCAGACCCGATCGAGGCTCGCGGTCAACTGATGATCGTCATCGAGCAGCACGAGACGCGCGTGCGCCCGACCGGCCGCAAATCGTTCGACCATGGCGGGGTCCACCACGAGATCGCGGCGTCCTTGCAGAATCAATGTCGGTAGCGTCGTCGTGGTCGCAAAACTGTCGTAGCGCTGGGCATCGGCGTACAGGTCATAGTGGACGTGTCGCCGGCGACCCTCGGCGTAGTGCTCGACCTCCAGCCGGTTGGTCACCCGCCACCGCTCGAGCCCACCCGGACCCAAGCCGGTCATCCCACGGCGTCCAAAGTCGAGCGCGGGCGCGAGCAACACGAGTCGTGTCACCGTCAGCCGGCCCGTGTCGTGGTGGCCCGAACGATATCCCCGTGCCGCCTGCCGCTGCGCGACGTGCAGCGCGACGAACGCGCCAAGGCTCGACCCGACCAGCACCACCGGCACCGGCAGCGTCGCGACGAGTCGCTCGACCTGTTCCACCATCCGCGACACGGTCAACGTCGCGAAGTCCGGCTCATTGAGATCCGGGCACCGGACGCTCACCCCGCATCGCGTGAGGCGCTCGCCCAGCCCGCGGGCCTTCGATGAATCGGGCGACGAGGCAAACCCGTGGAGATAGATGACATGCATGGCTCAGAATGCCTGGTTTTTCGCCGCCGTTTTTCAGAAGCCTCCTAGGCTAGCAGGGTGGCGAAAAACACACGAGCGGTTTCCTGGCGAGCCGTTCGTCTGGCAAGGCGCGAGGAGGGAGCAGCCAGGCGGGCTGTGACCGACGAAGCAACGCCGCCAGGCGGGCGCCTCGTCGGAAAACCCACGTATAATTGGCGGAGATGCTTCGGTCCCACCGCGCGGGCTCCCCTCGAGTAGCCCCCACGGCGTTCGTAGACCACAGCGCACAGGTCATCGGAGACGTCGAGATCGGCGAGGACAGTAGTGTCTGGATGAATGTCGTCATCCGCGGCGACGTCAATCGGATCCGCGTGGGGGCTCGCACCAATATTCAGGACGGCACCGTCGTCCATGTGCAGCGCGAGACCCATCCCACACTGATTGGGGACGACGTCACGGTGGGGCATGCGGCGATTCTGCATGGGTGTGTCGTTGAGGACCGTTGTTTGATAGGGATGGGGGCCATTGTCCTGAACGGCGCGGTGATAGGGTCTGGCTCGATTGTGGCTGCGGGGACCCTCGTTGTCGAAGGCATGGAGATTCCGCCACGGTCACTTGTCATGGGCAACCCCGCGCGAGTCCGCCGTTCGACCACGGACGAGGAAGCCGAGTCGATCACCCGCTACGCGTCCAACTACGTTGGCTACAAAGACGAATTCGAGGCATAACGCCCGCGTGCACGGTCTCGCCGAGCGGCCGCGTGGGGCTCGGGGCGAAGCCCCGGTGGAGTAGAAGGCTGGCTGCACGTGCGGAGGCAGCGCAGCCCCGTATGAACGTAATGATTCCCAGCATTCGTGGTACTCGCGACATCCTGCCCGCCGAGGTGGGACGCTGGCAGCGCGTCGAAGGCGTGGCGC
>CAJWER010000189.1 GCA_913030785.1 uncultured Chloroflexota bacterium
GTCCACGCGGAACATGTAGGCAACCGTACCAATGGCACCCGCCACAAGGACAGTCAATGGCAGCCAAAATGCCCAACGACGTCTAGGTGCCTTAGACTTGACCGATGCTTCTGACGACATGAACACCCACTCCACGAACCTTGGATTGCGGTCGACGATCGGTGAAATCGAGGCACCCAGTAGGAGTGACCCTTCTTGAATCGCGATCCATAGTTGCTACCTTTCCATCCATAATAGCCGATGGTGTCATATAAGTCACGGCAACGCTTGCGTTGTACTGTCGCGATAAGCGGGCTACGTCGACCCGCATCTGGCGTGGTACAATTCGGTATCCCTTATCTACACACGATCCTTCTAGTTCGTAACATGATGCCATTTACGATAGAGCATGCTTGGCGAGGTCTCCGGATTGCGCTCGTCGTTGAGGGCATCGAATACCCGGAAGATGTCGATGCCAACCTCGGCGGAGCGCTCCACGAACGCATCCACGACATCGTCGGCGTAGTTGCGGTACCCCACGAGGGACTGGCCTCTCAACAACATCTGCAGGGGCGTGTTGGGCATGAGTCGCTTGAAGGTGCGCAGCCGTTCCCAGGGGTCCTCGGCCAAGAACCGGGTGGCGACATCGAATGTTGCCCCACCCCAGACCTCCATCGAATGGAAGCCGATGGCATCCATCCTGGCGGCGATGGGCTCCATGTCCTTCATGCGGAGGCGGGTGGCCATCAGGCTCTGGTGGCCGTCCCGAAGGGTAGTGTCGGTAATCTTTATCGGTGGCATGATTTCACTCACATTGTATCAAGCCGAGGCTTGGACTTGAAATAGTCGGCGCACGTCGACCGGGCGACAGATAATCTCCGCAACTGGGTAGTTCGCTGCAACCGAGGATGGGGCGGTCAGGAGGCTTGACGCCAGGATAGTGGGCCGCGATGCGCACCGCCTCGGAGGGGGCTCCAGGCGGCGGACTTCCACGTGCTAGGAGCGGCAGTCGCATCGGTCGCGTTGGTCGACGTCCTGCTGCTCGATCGCTTTTCGTCGTCGATGTACGCCCGCACTGCGGCCATAATCGCCGATAGGACCGCCGGGTCCATCGTCGGGCCTGTATTTTCGGCCGCGCTCATAGAGGGATGCTACCGTGCTTCTTGGGAGGCAGCACTTCTCGTTTATTATCGAGCATTGCAAGGGCGCGGATGACCTTTTGTCGGGTCTCCGAGGGGTCGATCACATCGTCAATGAGCCCGCGCCCGGCTGCTACGTAGGGGTTGATAAGGCGATCCTCGTACTCCTTTACCAGTTCGGCACGCAACTGTTCGGGGTCGTCCGCGTCCTTGAGCTGATTGCGGTGAATGATGTTGACGGCGCCGCCAGCACCCATTACCGCTAGCTCGCCGGTGGGCCATGCGTAGTTGATATCGCCCTTCAGGCCCTTGCTGCTCATGACTATGTATGCGCCGCCGTAGGCCTTACGGGTCAGGACGCTGATCTTCGGTACGGTGGCCTCGGCGTATGCATAGATCAGCTTTGCGCCGTGGCGGATAATGCCGCTGTGCTCCTGGGACGACCCAGGCATGAATCCGGGCACGTCGATCAGCGTAACGATCGGTATGTTGAACGCGTCGCAGAACCTGACGAATCTGGCCGCTTTGGCTGAGGCGTTGATGTCAAGGACGCCTGCCATCACCTCTGGCTGATTGGCGACGATGCCGACGGCCCGTCCGTCCATCCGGGCGTAGCCGACAACGACGTTGCGGGCATACAATTCGTGGACCTGGAAGAATTCCCCGCCGTCCACGATGCGCCGAATGATCTCGGTCATGTCATAGGCTTGGTTCGGGTTGTCTGGGATCAGGTCTGCCAGGGTCTGGTCCGTCGAGTCCTGGTCGTCGGCTCCCTGACCGCGCGGCGACTCCTCCATGTTGTTCTGGGGCAGGAAGCTCAATAGGCGGCGGATCTGGTCCATGCACTCTTCTTCGGACTCGGCTGCGAAGTGGGCGACTCCGGACTTCGAAGCATGGCTCTCGGCCCCGCCCAGGTCCTCGTGGGTGATCTCCTCGCCGGTCACGGCCTTGATGACGTCTGGACCGGTAATGTAGAGTTGACCGGTGCCCCTGACCATCAGAACGAAGTCGGTGAGCGCTGGCGAGTAGCTAGCCCCTCCAGCCGCAGGTCCGAAGACCGCTGATATCTGTGGAATGACGCCGGACGCCCTAACGTTCCGTAGGAAGATGTCGCTGTATCCGCTCAGGCTATCGATCCCCTCCTGAATGCGGGCGCCCCCGGAGTCAATCAGGCCGATCATGGGTGCGCCGGTGTTGAGGGCAAGGTCCATGATCTTGGTAATCTTCTGGGCTGCGACGAGGGACAGTGAGCCACCGACGACAGTGAAGTCCTGGGCGTATACGAAAATACGGCGGCCATCGATGGTCCCGAACCCGGTGACTACCGAGTCTCCCAGGAAGCGCTGCTTGTCGAGGCCAAACTCCGTAGATTGGTGTAGCGCGAAGGAGTCCAGTTCCTCGAATGTGCCATCGTCGAGAAGGGAGGCTATGCGCTCGCGGGCGGTTAGCTTTCCCTTCTTATGTTGTGCTTCGATACGTCGGTTACCACCGCCAAGTTGGGACTCTTGACGCTTTTTCTGCAAATAATCGCGTTTTTCATCATTTTTACGTCGTACTGCCATGATTGAAGGTCTACGGCTCCCGTGGAATAATCACCTCAAAGTTAACAGATATGTGCCTGCCCAGCAAGAAAGAACGGGGTTAGGGACCGGGGCCTGGGGGCTGATGAAAATGGGGCGTGCAGAAGGGCTTGGCCTCTCTGCCGCGGTGTCACAAACCCCGCCCATACCCTATTATTTCGATCTCTAATGTCCGTGAATATTGGGGCAGGGTAGAGGGTTCGAAAGAGCGGAGCCGGTCACTGGCCTTCAGAACCTAGAACTCACTTTGGAGAGGCCGATGGACAAAGGCGAGACGGTCATAGGAAACTCCCGCTTCGAGTGGGGGTCCCGTACCTATGTGATGGGTATCGTGAACACGACGCCCGACTCCTTTTCCGGTGACGGCGTCGGCACTGACGTGGAGGCGGCCGTAGCCCAGGCGCTCCAGTTTGAGGCGTGGGGCGTCGACATCGTCGACATCGGGGGAGAGTCTACTAGGCCGCCGGGTTTCTACTCGGGGGCGGAGCCGGTCTCAGTTGACGAGGAGTCGACGCGGGTGATCCCGGTCATTACAGCGCTAGCCTCGGCGCTGCGTATTCCGATAAGTGTAGATACATCGAAGGCCGAAGTGGCGCGCCAGGGGGTGGCTGCAGGCGCGTCTATGATCAATGACGTGTGGGGCCTGCGCCGTGACCCCGAGATGGCAGTGGTGGCCGTCGAAACGGGCGTGCCCGTGGTGCTGATGCACAACCAGGACGGCACGGAGTACGATGATCTGGTGCCGGACGTGATCGGTGGTTTGCGCGGTCTGATGGAGAGTGCGCTGGATGCCGGCATACCTGAGGAAAAAATCGTGCTCGACCCCGGCATTGGCTTCGGCAAGACCGCAGAGCACAGCCTTGAGGTGCTGCGTAGACTGAAAGAGTTCGAGAGTCTGTCCAGGCCTATCTTGATCGGAACCTCGCGAAAATCCAGCATAGGCAAGGTGCTCGACCTGCCGGTCGACGATCGTATCGAGGGTACGGCAGCCACCGTGGCGCTGTCCATCGCCGGCGGCGCTGACATCGTCCGTGTCCACGATGTCAGGGAGATGGTTAGGGTTGTGCGTATGTCAGACGCGATTGTTCGTGGCTGGAGCGAACAGTGACGGTTATGGCAGCCTACATCGGCCTGGGGTCGAATCTGGGTGATGGTCCAGCCATCCTGGAGAGAGCCGTTCACACGCTTCGAGACCTGGGCACGGTGGACGCCGTATCGCCTACGCACCGCACTCAACCCGTGGGATTTTCAGGCCAGCCGATATTTACGAACGCCGTGTGCCGCCTTTGGACTCAACAGGACCCATTCGATCTGGTGTCCGAGTTGCTCGCAATTCAGCGTCGGGTGAGCGGACTTCGCTCTTTTACGATGGGCCCACGGGTACTGGACCTGGACCTGCTGATATTTGGCACTTGGGTGCTGGACACGCCGGGGCTCGTCTTGCCGCACCCGAGGATGGCGGAGCGGGAGTTCGTACTGCTGCCCCTGGCTGACATCGCTCCAGCTCTGGTGCACCCGGTACTTGGAGAGACGGTGCTTTCGCTACTGAATCGGCTTCGGTCGGGGAGTGCAAAGGGGCGGAGCCCCTCGCCGGGTGTTTGAGGGTGTCCCACAAAATCTACCCTTGATACTTTCTTTACTTGATGACGTGATGTGCCGATGGAGAGCCACTTCATCCTACCCTTTTCCCCCCGAGGGAGAAAGGACAAGAAGAAAGCGTGACGCAGATGCCGGATACCGTGTTGGACGTAATGCGAGTGCCTGCTTCGGGCGACCCTCTCGTGGCGCTGAGGCCCGTCAGTGGAGAGATCACGAATAGGGTCGAGTGCGATATCCTGGTGGTCGGTGGTGGCATGGGCGGCGTTGCTGCAGCCTGGGCCGCGGCAAGGCGAGGCAAAAGCGTTTGCCTGCTGGAGGAGACCGATTGGCTGGGCGGCCAGATAACCTCCCAGGGCGTCTCTGCTTTAGACGAACACGAACATATCGAGGGATTCGGTGGGACGCGCACCTACTATGCGCTGCGTGAGGCTATCCGGGACCACTATCGTAACCTGCTGTCGGTGCCGGAAGATGACGGGCCGTTCAACCCGGGTTCCAGCTGGGTGTCGCGACTGGCCTTCGAGCCACGGGTCGCACTGGCCGTCTTTAAACGCCTGCTGGCCCCCGAGGTCGAGTCGGGTAGACTCCAGGTCCATCTGCGCACGAAGGCCACGGGTGCGACCGTGGAAGGCGATCGAGTCGTCTCGATTAGGGCGTTGAACCTGGACGACGGTGTGTCCACCGAATTCCGCGCGTCATACGTTCTGGACGCCACCGAACTTGGTGACCTGCTGCCGCTGACTGGGACCGAGTATGTTGTAGGGGCTGAGAGCGTCGCGGAGACCGGCGAGCCCCACGCGCAGCCGGATGAACCCAAGGCCAACTGCGTCCAGAGTTGCACGTACACTTTCGCGATGGAGCGACGTCCATCAGACGAAGACCACCGGTTGGCTGAGCCTGACAAGTACGATTATTACAGCCGATCGCAGCCTTATAGCCTGCGTATTCACGTCCATGGTGGCGAGATATACGGTGAGGAGTCGGGCTGGCTCGACTATCAGCTATTTGAGGACACGCCGGGAACAAAGGGCCCGTTGTGGCACTACCGCAGGCTGGTGGAGGCGGCGCGATTTGCCGGCCACTACCAGCGCGACGTGACCATGTTCAACTGGCCGGGCACCGACTATCGGGACAAGTCCCTTGTCGACCAAACGTCCGAGGCGCTGGCATTCGCGCTGCAAGACGCCAAGCGAGTCAGCCTTGGCTTCGCATATTGGCTGCAGACAGAAGCGCCGAACCCGGGTAGCGGTACTGGCTTCCCGAACCTGCTACTTTGTCCAGACGTGATGGGGAGTGCGGACGGGCTGTCCAAGTACCCGTATATACGGGAGAGTCGTAGGATCAAGGCGCTTCGCACTGTTGTTGAGCAGGACGTGGCGATTGACCACCAGTCTGGTCCCGCCGCTGCCCATTTCGCCGACTCGATAGGTGTCGGCTGGTACCCCATAGACATCCACCCGGTGAGTGCAGATGAGGTGGGCACGAGTACGCGAACCCGGCCCTTCCAGATACCTCTGGGGGCGCTGGTGCCCCGGAGGATCGAGAATCTACTGGCCGCCAACAAGAACATCGGCACGACTCACATCACCAACGGTTGCTACCGGCTGCACCCGGTGGAGTGGAACATTGGCGAGGCAGCGGGCTCCCTGGCT
>CAJWER010000190.1 GCA_913030785.1 uncultured Chloroflexota bacterium
ACAAAACCAGAGGAGCCGAGAAAACTGTCGAAATCGTGGAAGCTGGCGTGCAGACTGAGCACCATGCTGACGAGGCTGAACAGGAGGGTGATCACAAAAGCGGGGGCGATATAGCCGTAGGGCACCAGAGCTTTGCGCCGCGCCCCCTTCACAGCTCTTCGCCTCGGGCGGTGACCCAGCGTTCCACCTGGGTATTGTGACGACGGAAGACTTGATCAACGTGAAGGGCGGCCTCGTTCAGAGCGGCCTCGACGGATGGGTAGGGGCCCTCTCCGGCGATGATGTCGAGATAACGCAGCAACACCGTTTCCAGGATCGGGTTGGCCGTGTGGTCGGTGGCGATGATCTCCGTCTGTCGCAACTTGTTGCCTACCAAGCAGAGCTGCTCGACGTTGGACTGAAAGGGGAATTGGGCCAGCGTTTCCTGCCACTCCGGGGTCTGGTAGAGGTCCAGGCGCGGGCTGTTGTAGCTGAGGTGTTTGAGCCGCAGGAGGGCGCCCTCGAGGCTACCGACGAATTGTATGTAGCGCCAGGCGGCATCGACGTTGGGGCAATGGCGGCTGATGACGAGCATGTTGGCCCAGGTAACGGTACTCTGGCCCGTGCCCAGGGGCCCCGGCGGAAATCCAGTCTGAGCGAAGTGCTTCCAACCCAGCGTATTGCGCACGATATCCTTGCCCGCCCAGGTGCCAGAAACCATGCAGGCGACTTTTCCTTCCTGGAAGAGCTCCACGTCGGAGATCTCACGCCGATAGGGTGGGCAGATGTTATCCTCCCAGTAGAGCCTGGCGATGTACTCCATGGCGCCAACGCCGCTGGGACTGGCGAACAGGGCCTTGGTGCCGGCCGAATCCTGATAACGGCCGCCGTTGGCGGCCATCCATGGTGAGAACATGCCCATGCCGCCGCTATAGGCATTGATAACGAAGCCGCCCTGGTCGATGCTGCCATCGGGGTGACGAGTGGTAAGCTTTTTGGCGATACGGCGGAAGTGGTCCCAGTCGCGCACAGCGTCGAAACGGATTCGATCGTAATCCACCGAACCATCTGGCCGGCGCACGAAGAGGTCGCGAATTTCCTTGTCACTCCGTGCCGCCGTCTCGAGCAGATCCAGATTCCAGAGCAGGCACTGGGACTCAAACATCTGTGGAATGCCGAAGACCTTGCCGGATGGGCCGTGGTTGTGACGCCACGCCGAGGGCAGGAAGGCATCGCGGGTGATGCGCAGTGCCGGTCGCGCGCCCTGGTTTTCTTCGAGCAGATCGTCGAGCGTCAACAGCATGCCGCGCTGGTAGAGCCCCTCTGCCCAGTACACTGATGACTGAAACAGGTCGGGCGGCGCGTCGCCGACCATGGCGGTAGAGAGCTTCTGAACATAGTTGAAAAAGGGTACGAACTGGTAGACGACATCGATGTCGGGGTTATTCCTCTCGAAGGTTCGTTCCACCTCCTCAAAGTAATATCCCAACTCCTCGTTTCTTGAAGGGCTCCACCAGTCCCAGATGCGAAGCTGGATGGGGCGATCGCTGCCGCCGTGCAGGCCCTGGACCCAGGGTCCGGTGAAGCCTGAACGCAGGATCACGCCCGCAAAGAGCGGTACGGCGAGGGCGAAAAGGAGATACCTTTTCATGATCGAGAACAACGGGATGGGAGTGGCAAGAGAGAGGACATGATCATCGTCTGTGACATGCGGGGTTTCTGGCGGCGTTAACGATAGCAGGGCGGCACGGATCGATCAACGTCTTAAAGTGCAGAGACTTCCGCCAGCCATCCGTCCCTCTTCCAGGATCGCCATATCCCCCCATGCAACGTGTCCTGTATCTGTACTGCCTATCTGGTTTCATCAGCCTCGGCTACCAAGTCACCTGGTTCCGCATCTTTGTCGACTGGTTCGGCTCCACGAATCTGA
Source organism: uncultured Chloroflexota bacterium (assembly GCA_913030785.1). Taxonomy (GTDB): domain Bacteria; phylum Chloroflexota; class Dehalococcoidia; order Lucifugimonadales; family CAJWER01; genus CAJWER01. Next base: position 1,910 of record CAJWER010000190.1, read on the forward strand.
CCTTCGCCCTCGTCATCAGCAATTTTGTCGGGGGCCTGGGGTGTGGCGCGCTCCTCAGTGATCGGATCTGTCGTCTTCTAAGCCAACACATCGGCATCAAGGACAAGCTGCGCCTCTACGGCCTGCTGGAACTCTTCGTTGGCATTTCGGCCCTGTTGACGGTGGCCGCCGAACTCTTGCCGGCTGACCTGTGGGGTAGTTTCCCCTATCGACTCAGCGACGGGATCTGGGTCCAAGCAGTCCCGTACCAGATCGCTCAGGTGACCCTGGCCATGCTTTGTGTCCTGGTGCCCTGTCTGTTCATGGGTGTCACGTTTCCGCTGCTGTGCGATGTCTTTCGAACGGCCAGTGGCCGCACCGGAGCGCGGTTTCCCTCGACGCTCTACGCCTGGAATACGCTTGGTGCATGTGCCGGCATCCTGGCCTGCCAGTTTGTCCTGATCCTCTGGGTTGGGCACCAGCCGACCTTCTGGCTCATGGCGAGCATGAACATTCTCCTTGGGAGCTATTTCCTCGTCCGTGGCAGGGCCCCAGCCACCGATTCATCGGCCCATGTGGCAGGCGCAACAGAGCCAGAGCGAGAGGAAACGGCAAGCCAACTTTCGTCCGACAGTGTGCTCATCGCCTGCGCGGTGCTGAGCGGGCTTCTAGCCGGCGCCCTCCAGGGCGATATGTTCAAGCGGATCGGCTTCATCATTGTGTTGAGTCCCGGCGCAATGATGTCGTTCATCTCCTTCTGGGCTGTGCTGGGCATCTTCCTGGCCAGTAGCATTGTCCGCGGCGCCCCGTGGCTCAGGCTTTGGCATATTAAGCTTGCGTATGTCCTGGCGGCGTGTTACTACGGCGTGGTCTGGCGTTACGGCGACGAACTGACCTACCTGTTGAGCCATCGGCCAGCAACGGGTGAGGCGCATCACTTTCCGGTGAGCCTGGCGCAGTTGTTCGTCTATTGCGGCATCTTCGTCTTACCCTCCTATCTCCTCACCGCACTGCTTTTCCCCTACGTCTGTAATCGACTGCAGAGTCGTGGGCGACACCTGGGCCGGGTCTACGGTCTGAACACGGTGGCCTTCTGCATCGGCCTGTTGGTTTTTACCCTGGTTGCACCCAGCGCCAACATCTTCTATTCGCTGAAGTTGTTTCTGGCGGTCCTGGCGAGCCTGACCGTGGGTCTTGTATGCCTCTCCGAATCCCGGCCGCTCAGAGCGTGGCAGCCACTTGGCGTCGCCGGTCTGCTCGGCATCGCTGGCCTGTTCACGCCAAGAACCTTCGACGCGGAATTTTTTACGCCCTCCATGTGGCCGCACGTCACGTCGCCCGAAGGACTGAGGAGCGACGCGGCGCATACGACCTACGTTCTCACGCTCCCCGATCACAACAAGAAGCTTTTCTTTGGCAGACTTTCCATGTCAGGGACCTCCCGGGAGTCGCAGCAGTACATGCGGTTGATGGCACACTTTCCTCTGCTCGCCCACCCCCATCCGCGGCGGGCGCTGTTGATCTGTTTTGGCGTTGGTAACACTGCGTCCGCCATTGCCGCACACGAGAGCATTCAGCAAATCGACGCCATCGACCTTGTGGAAAATGTCTTCAGAACCGCCCCCGAATTCTGGTCCTATCACGGCAATGTGCACCTGGACCCGAGGTTGCTGATGATCAACGACGACGGGCGAAACTTCCTCAACCTGAGCCACGAGAGCTATGACCTGATCACCAGTGAACCCCCCCCGCCGATGGCAGGCGGGGTGTATCGCCTGTACTCGAAGCAGTTCTATGAGCAGGTCCTGGCACACCTGACCCCGGAAGGGCTCATGACGCATTGGCTGCCCTGGGCACAGATGCCCCCCGTCGCCGCCGAGCTGGTGACAAGGACCTTCATCGAAGTGTTTCCGCACAGCCTGTTGCTGCGGGGGGCCGGGTCTCACCTGATCCTGGTCGGCAGTCGGTCACCTATCGATCTTCGGCGGATCGCGGCACGTTTCCATGAATCTGAAAGAGTACAGGCGGATCTGCGCCGGCTCGGCATCTGGGACGCTCCCGGTCTTCTGGAGAGTGTGATCAGCACTGGCGAGGCGTTGCGCGATCAACTCGGGCCAGGCCGGGTGCTCAGTGACCAGCATAATAACCTGGAGCACATGTTCTACGACCCGCTCGTCGTGTCGAGCCTCCCCGGCCGAGTTTCGCCAACAGACCGTCGTTGAATCCCTCGCTGAATCGGCCCCTGGTTGAAGTGGCGAAGTCCGCTGGCGCAACGATGGATCCAAGGTGCACAGGAAAGCTCAGTTGTCGTATTTTTCCCACTGGAAGAAGTGAAACGAAGGAGAGATGGGATGAAAAAGGCGGTCATGGGGGCGGCGCTGGCCTTGTTGGTCAGTGCATCGCTGAGCGCGCGGGAGCTGGGCCAGGGGGCCGTCATGGAACCCCTGCCGGAGATTGGCGAACGCGTCTACCAGATGTTCCACTTTCCCGATGATCGCTTGCCGGTGATCGACGGAGATTTGACGGATTGGGAGATCGTCGGCGACGCCTATGCCCAGGACACGTACCAACTGATCGAATTCAATCGCGATATTGGTCGGGGCTACGACCTGCGGGATCTGGACATTCGCGTGCGCACGGGGTACCACTCCGGGCACAATCGCATTTATGTGGCGGTGGAGTATTTCGACGGCTTCCACAACTTCGACCGCGTCGTCACGCCCGGCTCCGGCGACCTGGGCAACGACGATATCTTCGAGATCGTCGTCGATACCGACCGCTCAGGCAACGACTTCATCTACGATCTCGATCGCCGGCTGATGAGCACCCACGCGCAGAACTACCACATCTACGTGCATGAGCGACATGGCGAACACGTTTGGGTGTGGGGTGACCAGCGCTGGCTTGGTGACGCTCCGTGGTCGCAGTGGGCGAGCCGTTACGATGGCAATCATGGTTCGTCGGGGCTGTCGACACTCGAGTTCTATGTCCCCCCCTTCGACTACGCCCACCCCGACGGTCCGAGACGCTCAGCTCCGGGGACGCTGGCGGTGGGGGACACAATCGGTTTCGACTACTCGATCCTCGACCGTGATGACGAAGAGGAGAAGGTCGTCAAGTTCTGGGCTCTCTGCGACACGATCATGATGTACCGTGACGCCGACTTTCTTCCCGCCTTTGTCTTGGCGCAGCCCGAGCCAGGCCTCGCCGCCCTGCCGGTGGTCGAATTTCGCTCCCAGGCTCCCACACAACAAGCGCCACATACGGTTCGTTTCACCAATTTCACTCGCGGCGAGATCGCTCACTTCCACTGGGACTTCGGCGACGGTGACACGTCGACGGAGCGCGACCCCGTGCACCAGTACCGGCAACCGGGGCGCTACACGGTCACGCTGGAAGCCGAAGGCTCACAGGGCACCTCACGGCGCCGCAAGATGGATTATGTAGTGCTCGAACGATGACGGCCGACGCAGATCAGTCCTCGCCCTTCAGGGCGAGCACCCTGATCGTGGGTGCACTGCTGTGCCTGCTGATCGCCGTCGGCGCCCCATACTCGAATGTCTACCTCCAAGGGTCGTTGCTGGCTGTCGATTTCGGCACGGCGGCGGCCCTGTTCCTGCTGTTTCTCGTGGTTTGGATCAACACCGGCGTGACAGCCTTGGTGGGCCGGCGGTTCTCGTTTTCGTCACAGCAACTGACCGTGCTCTACGCGATGATGGCCGTGGCCTGTGCCATCCCCACCATGGGGCTCATGGAGTACCTGCTGCCAAGCACGACGGCACTGGAGTACTACGCGTCCCCTGAGAACGACTGGCGTGAGGCAATTCTGCCCTATGTACAGCCATGGCTGGTGGTCAGCGACCCCCTCGCGGTCAAGTACTTCTACGAGGGGTCGCCGCGCGGCATCGGCATCTCCTGGGAGGCGTGGATCATGCCACTGCTGGCATGGATTCCGCTGATTCTGGGGATATATTTCTCCATGATCTGTCTCATCGTGATGCTGCGAAAGCAGTGGATCGTACGCGAGCGCCTCGCCTTTCCTCTCGTGCAAGTGCCGC
>CAJWER010000191.1 GCA_913030785.1 uncultured Chloroflexota bacterium
AGGAACCACTGGTAGCCCTCTTGTACCTTCTCTCGGCCCAGGAACTGCGAGCCGTTAACGTGGGGACCCATCGAGCCAAAGAAGTCGCACTCGTCGGCCATGCAGTCCATCAGCACATCGATATCGTGGTCGTTCCACGCATTTCCGAATTTTTCCAGTAGCGCGACTTTCACTTGGTCACTAACAGCGGTAGCCATGATCGGACCTCCTTGTTGCTCCTCTTTTTAACAGATAGGGAGATTATATGTACTTGTGGGAGGGAGGAAACCACCACGGCCCTCGGCAAGGAGATATCGCCCCTTGGCTCGTCCCAAACTCAGAACCGGGTAGGGTACAGACCTTCATTCTCGTTTAGACTGGCTCCCACGTCTAGGTCAAAGTGCACTTGCCCATGGGCGTGCCACTCTCCGCCCAACTAAGCGCGCGCAATGCCGCCCTAGCCCTGCAGGGCTTTATGGGCTAGGAGACGTGAACGGTCGCTTTCTGACAGGTGCGGGCCGATGTCCTTGGCGAACTGGGCCAGAGTCTCGTCCGGAGTCATATCGGTCGTGTCGTAGGTGAGCCGGTACCGGAGGGTAGACGCGGCGATTTCCTCATCGAAGCGTGCGAGGACGTATTCGATGTCCTGCTCCTTGAGCACGCCTCGGGGATGAGGTGACTCCTTGAGCCGCTTGGCGATTGCCTCTGGGGACGCCTTCAACAGCACGAGCACGGTGTCGCGAGCGACCTCCATGATGTGGTTCTCGATGTTGCGACCAATGGCCGAGCGGCTACCGTCATGGCCGTAGTCGTAGTACAGCGGCCCGTAGACCGCGTCCTCGATATGGAAGCCGACCATTATGTTGTCGTGATCGGCGTAGAACGCGTCGTTCAGGTGGTACATGATCTGGTGGTTCTGGATCATCGCCTTGAGCTTAGGGCTCAGGGCGTTGACCTGGACGTACTCCTCTTCCGTGAGGTCGCCATGGCCGATGTCAGGGAACGCAAAGTGGTCATGGAACGGCGGCATGCCCTGCGGTATCGGAGGCCCGAGCGTTTCCTCGATCCAACCCGCGACATTCTTCGCCAACGTACTCGTACCCGAGTACTCGCAACCTGTGATGATCAGCCTCATTTTCTGTGGGTCCTTCCTAGTGTCTTATCGGCAAATATGGCCTCTCAACATATGTCATTCTGAGGAGTCTCCGACGAAGAATCTGGGGAAGGGTCGGCCCTTGGCGTCAATAGTCCGATAGCCCCGCCTAAGATCCTTCACTTCGTTAAGGATGACAAGCTCTGGCGCCTAAAATGGCGCCTACAGACAAGACCTATCCCAGGATAGACTGGTTCCAGTCCACCCAGTCCATAGCACCGCTGGTTACGACCAGATTCTTGTAGTGCTCAATATACGCATCGGACGGTGATGCTTGTCCAGGGAACCATGGGCCCGCATCCAATCCCATCGCCTTCAGCAGAATCAGTGCATGGGGTCCGTCGGCGACCATCGGGTTGGCGGGTGGAGTGTCGCCTCCCGGGCCATAGACCGGCTCGAACCATAGCTGTTTGTAAAGCGCGTCGTACTCGTCGAACTTCCCTTGCTCTATCAGGTCAATCCGGTGCAGCGAAAGCCTCGGGGCCACGTTGCCGTACACATCAACGAAGGCCCGCATGCCATACTTTGAGCCTTGGGAAAAGAATGGCGCATTTTCGACAAAGACGAACCGATCGCCGTAGAGCTGCTGCATCCCGACATACTGGTCTATGCTGGGCGCACTCCACTTCAATCCGACAATGTTCTCCAGGTCCGCGAAGCGCTCGAACAGGGCCCTGCTGAAGGAGTAGCCAGGCTGCGGCATAACCCAGAAGCTGTTGTACAGCACTAGGCCGATGTCTACCCGGTCGTTCACGTACTTGTGGTGGAGGAAGATGTCGTCCTCGGTTGGCAGCGAGTAGTGGGGGGGACACAGTAGTACAAAATCGACGCCGGCGTCAGCGGCCACCTGAGCCCTCCTGGCCGCCTTCCGGGCGCTCAGCTCCGCGATCATCACCATCGTCGGAGTCTGGCCTTTGGCCTCGTCTACCACAAGCTTCGCGAGGTCGGCGAACTCGCCGTCCTCCAGCATGTACGCCTCTCCGACGCCGCCCGCTATCAGCAGGACGCCTTTGCCCTCCACGATGCCCTGATCAATAAGCCATCGTACATGTTTGCGCTGGCTGTCCAGCAGCAAGTTGTAGTTGTCGTCATTGAACGTCGGCATCGACAGAATGCTGCCGAATAGTTTTTCCCTGCGAGTCCTACCCATTGTGATCAGCTCCTGATTATTGCGTGATTCGGGACTATGGTTCGACAGGCTCTCCATGAACGGCCTTTCCGCTCACCCTGAGCCTGTCGAAGGGCTACTCCACGATTGATTGATCGAAGTCGATCCACTCACGGATGCCGCTCGCATCGATGCTCTTGCGCGTGTGTTCGACGTAGGCCGCGGAGGGCTGCGCCTGGGCGGGGAAGTTCGGCCCCGGCTCGAGGCCCATCAGCCGCCATCGCACATGGCCGAACACGCCGTCGCCGACGCTGCCAAAGGTCGGCGCGTCGGCCGTGTTCAGCTCGTTGTCGGGATCGAAGTGCAGCTTTGCAAGTAGCGCGTCCAACTCGTCGTACCGGCCCTCGCTGAACAGCTCCCACTTGTGGGCGGTCAGCCTTGGGGCCACGTTGCCGTGGAAGTCCACGAAGCCCTTCATACCCAGGCGTGCGCCCATCGAGTTCGTCCCGTTGTCGATAAAATTGTACTGGTCGGCGAACAGCTTCAGTATGCCCGCATAGTGAGCGACGCTGGCCGAGCTCCACTTGAAACCCACCACGTGCTCCAACTCGGAAAACCGCTCGAACAAACTCCGCGTCAGCTCGAACCCATTGGGCATCACCCAGAAGTTGTTGTAGGTCATGATGGCAACATCGGCTGCATCGTCGATGTACTGGTGGTGCATGAAGATGTCGTCCTCGGACGGGCTGGAGTAGTGGGGCATGCCCAGCTCCAGGAAATCGATGCCTATGTCCGCGGCTCGGCGCGCCCTCCTGGCGACCGCCCTTGTGCTCAGGTCGAAGATGCCGGCCATGGTAGGAACCTTGCCCGCCGTCTCCTCGACCAGTACCTCCATGAGGGCGTACAGCTCGTCGTCCTCCATGAAGTAGCCCTCGCCGTAACCCCCCGCGATGAGCAGCACCGCGTTGCCCTCGGCGACACCTTGACTCAGTAGCCAACGGATATGCTTACGCTGCTTGTCCAGCAGCAGGTTGTGGTTCTCGTCCTTGAACGTAGGAAGCGAAATTATCGCACCGACGAGTTTTTCTTGGCGCACGTCGGTCATGTAACGTCTCCTTGTAATTTCAAAAAAATCTTTCGTAATAGTAGGGAGTTTAGCGAGGGCGCACCCCGCCGTCAACGGGTAAATCAGAGCAATTTCAAATGCAAATTGGAATCGCGTTGTCGGCGAATCGATTTCGTTGACTTTTGTAGATCAGACCAAGCTCTGCCTAGCGAAATTGAATGGAGTATAGATCGGCATCAGCAAGCTGAACTCTAAGCCTTACAGGCTGTCCGGCTAGCCCCGAAAGGTCAGAACCGCCTTCCCATTTCACCACTCGCGCCAGGTCGTCCCCCCACACCTCGTGGCAGTCGTTCAGTGAATATCCTGGAACGACCGTCCCTCCGGGGTCCTGCACCTCAATCCGGATACCACCAGCAGCACCCGTCGAAAAATTCAGTGCAAGTTTACTGCCCTGGAACGTCATAGGCTTTGTCAGTACTTCCCCGCCACTCAACTTCGCATTGATTGACACGAAGCCGTCGATTCGCATGGTGAAGCGCCGCAGTCTCTCGACGTTTTCGGCCTGCTCTACGGCTTCCTGGGAATAGATAGACAACTCACGCTCCGACCCTTCAATGTGTGAATTCGTCTCCAAAAGACCTATCGCCTGGTAGTTATCGCCATAGAACCAATTTTCGGTCAACCTCAGCCCTGGCCGAATAAATGACTCGGGCCAGACGTCAAACTCGTACCCATCACGGCTTGTCATGAACATGCCGTCCGTGACGGCGGTCCCACTACGCTCTCCCCATGAGGCGCGTACACGACGATAATCGAGCTGAGGCAGCGCCAGCGTAGACTCGGTCCAACCTCTGTCGACATACCTAGTAGGGAAGCCAAAATAGATATGAGGAGCCCGATAGTAGGGGAGTACGCCGTTGGTGTACAGTTCGCTGACGCGTCCAGGCGAATAGCCCAGCCACTCAGGTGTAGGCCACTCCAAAAAATTCTTGGTGGTCGACGTCTTGATGTCGCGGCCGTTCTTGTTGCCTCTCTCATCCTTTCCAGGCCGGAATTCGCGGTGGTATTCGCGGTATTCACCTCGCACCGAGTCCCAGAAGGCCAGGTTTGTAGAGTCGAACGCGCCGTCGGTTATCACCGGATGGTCGGCCATGAGTGACCAATGGATCGCGTTGGCAGACTTGAATGCGTACAACCCCCCGTACATCTTCTCGTAGGCCACGGCCTTGTAGAGTGCGTCGGATGCGCAATTCGGGTTGTCATCTCGAAATGGCACGAAGGATTGGGTCTTTGGCCCATCCAGAATAATGTTGTTGTCCCTGGAGCTTCCAAACTCACACAGGCCCAGAGAGGGTTTTCCCCAGGTAATGCCGTCGGAGCTCTCGGCGTAGCAGATGACCTCCGGGTGCACCTTGAAATCCTTCTTGGTCCAGTCCACGTCGAGGCCGCGGTAGTACATCCGATAAATGTCGCCGTCTTGAAATATGGTGAAGGAGCCACACGAGTTGCCCTCCCATGGATCGGTAAATCGCATGACCACCTCTTGGGCAGCCGGCTGATGCAGTATCCGCGTCGCCCCGTGAAGGCGGTCGACCAGGTAGTCGTCGACAAACAACTCCAGTCTGGAGCCTATGTCAATTGGTCGGCTGCTCTGAGACAGGGGCGTCCTCATAATTGGGGCCCTTATCCGAGGGTGGCCACCCTCGCCGGGTTGCGCTCGGTAATCATCTCGATGTCGTCCCTCGAAAAACCGTAGTCAGGCATTCTGGGGACAATGTTCTCCGGGAGGTGCTTGAAGCCCTGGCCACCGAATCTGACCTGCCTGTGTTTGCCGAACATGTCCTGGGCCATCAGCACTCGCTCGCCGTAACCCTCATCCACGAGCCGCTTGATGTAGCTTAGTCTCTGAGCGTCGTTGAGCATGTCCATGTCAGACATCGAAAACTCCGAGTTTTCCCAGCCGAAGAAGTCCCATTCTAGGTAGCACCCTCGCTTCGCCAGGGCCATGATATCGTCGAACCCGTGGAGGGTTCGGTCCATGTGGTCCATGATGACCCTGCTCGGGTCTGCGCCCGCCTCTTCTAGGATATCCAGAACCTCAAATGGCGCGGTCTTAGCGCGTCCGGGGTGAATCGTGATTGTTGCGCCTAGCTGCAGCTGGGCCTTTGCGCCGGCGCGAAGCACCTTGCGCTCGTTCGGCGTCAGGGGCCATGAGCAGCCTAACTCACCGATGATACCAGAGCGCACCCCTGTATCCCCGACGCCAACGGTGAAATCACCCACTATCTCCTCGGTGATCTCCTCCTCGGTCTTGTCGTCCATGCCGTCCGGGTGCAGCAGCCCAATGTAGTACCCCGAGCCCATTATGATGTTGATTCCAGTTGCCCGGGAGATGCGGGCCAGCGCCAGCGGGTCGCGCCTGATGCCGTTAGATGTGGTGTCGATCATCGTCTGGCCGCCTGCCCTGAAGAACAGGGAGGCCTCCGAGATGGAGACCTCCTCGTCCAACGTGACGAGATTATCCAGGCTCCTAAAGGGGTCGTATACGACCCAACCAATGTTCTTCTCGGTAACGGGCTCAAATGCTTTGTGGTACTCGGTGG
>CAJWER010000192.1 GCA_913030785.1 uncultured Chloroflexota bacterium
CCGACCTGGGAGATCCATTTTTTCTCTACCTGGCCTACACCGCACCCCACTGGCCTCTGCATGCATTCGAGGAGGACATCGAGCGCTACATAGGCAAGTACCGCGGCGGCTGGGACGAACTGAGGACCGGACGCCACGAACAGCTGAAGGGCATGGGGATCCTGGACAGCCGGTGGGACATCTCGCCTCGGGTGGAGGACGCACCCCCGTGGGAAAATGCCGAGGACAAGGACTGGGAGGATCTGCGCATGGCCGTCTATGCCGCGCAGATCGATCGGATGGATCAGGGCATCGGTCGGGTGATGGACGCCATCAAGCGCCGCGGACTCGACGACAACACCCTGGTCATGTTCCTGGCGGACAACGGAGGTTGCGCCGAGCTACTTCAAGAAGATGCCGGGGCGGCACGGCCTTCAGTGTACTCGCAGCCGACGGTGGACGGCTTGCCGATGCGCCTTGGCAACGATCACAGCATTATGCCCGGAAGCGCTGACACGTTCATGAGCTACGACATCCCCTGGGCCAACGCCAGCAACGCCCCATTCAGGCTCTTCAAGCATTGGGTCCACGAGGGTGGAATTTCTACGCCATTCATTGTGTCGTGGCCGGCTCGAATTCAATCGAGTGGGATTGTGCACTCCCCTGCCCACTTTATCGACATCTCGGCTACCTGCCTGGATGCCGCCGGGGCGCGGTACCCGACGGAGCGCAACGGAATGAACATCACCCCGGCTGAGGGCGAAAGCCTGTTGTCGGCATTTGAGGGCCGGACCTGGGAACGGACGCAGCCCATCGTGTGGGAGCACGAGGGCAACCGCGCCGTCCGCGATGGCCAGTGGAAGCTGGTGAGTGAGTATGGCAAGGGCTGGGAGCTGTACGACATGGAGGCCGACCGCACCGAGCTAAATGACCTGGCAGGAAGCGAGGCGACTAGGGTAGCCGCGATGGAGAAGGTCTACCTGGAGTGGGCGGAGCGATGCGGCGTCCAGGAGTTCCCGGTAGGCCCAGCCCCGGCACCGCGCCAAAGCCCTAACGTCCACGTATCACGGCTAGCGACACAGTCACCCTAGTGCGGGCCGACTGCGTCGGCGCTAGGGGGCGGGGCTCGTATCTGACTCGCCCTGAGAAGCGCGGCGAGGGTTGGGGATGGTGCGGGACCCTGTGCTGCATAAGCGAAGGGCGCCTTGCGCCCCGCCTCCCCGGATTCTTCGCTGCCGCTCAGAATGACATGGACAACGATATGTCGTCCCGAGGAGCGCCGCTACGAAGGACCTGGGGTGGAGGTGGGACAACGCGACTCGCCGAACGGAAGGCATCCCGTTCGTTCGGCGATCAGCGCAGCACCTAACACCTACCACCCAAAACCCGCTCCTAGTGTTCCATCACCGTGCCACCGTCGATGTTGATGGACTGGCCGTGGATCCATGAGGCTGCCTCGGTGCACAGGTACGCCATGAATGCGCCGACCTCTTCTGGTGTGCCAGCCCGTCCTATAGGGTGGTTGGCTGCCATTTGAGCCCACTGCTCGTCGCGGCCGAACTTGTCCATGCGCGCTGTATCGACAGCGGCGGGACACACGCAGTTGACGTTGACGTGGTGGGGACCTAGCTCGTGGGCGAGGGACTGGGTCATGCCTACGACGGCAAAGTTGGCGGCGTTGTAGGCAAGCGCGTTGGCCGCGCCACGCTTGCCGGCTGCCGACGCGACACTCACGATCTTGCCGCCCTCGCCCTGCTCAATCAGGGCCCGAACGACAGCGCGGCTACACAGGTACATCCCGCGGACCTTCACGTCGACGACGCGCTGGAACACGTCGGGCGTCACGTCGACGATGGGCGCCCTGTCGGCCCCGATGGCCACCGCGGCGTTGTTGATCAGGATGTCGACACGGCCAAGCTCTTTGATGGTCCTCTTGACCGTCGCCTCAACCTGGTCCTCGTCTGTCACATCGAGAACAGCGGTCATGGCCTTGCTGCCGGTCGCACGAATGTCGTCGGCGGTGCTCTCTACGTCTCTCCAACCGATCTCTTTTTCGTCGGGTGGGTAGGTCGACGGGTCCCTGCCGCTGCCCGTGACCACTACGTCTGCGCCGAGTTCCGCCAGCGCTAACGCCACGGAGTAGCCGATGCTGCGCCTGCGTCCTGCCCCTGTCACGATCGCCACCTTGCCGTCTAGTTCACCCATGTGCTTTCTCCCTGGCACGCCGGTGAGTGTTGGGGAGGGCCCGGCGCTTGGCCCGATTATGGGTGCAGTGGTGTAGGACCGTCAACGCGTTGCCTTCGTTGCGGCGTCGTTTGGCCAGATGAAAGAAGAATGAAAGAAGTTTTCTGAGGGACACCCTCAGGCTCCCGGCATAGGGGCTGTGCCCCTCTGCACACCCCCTATGGACTACACAACAATCGCGATATGGATCAATGGACCCTTCGACGGGGCTCAGGGTGAGCGAGGACTGGGCTTGTTCTGTTGGCGGTGAGCCAGTCGAACCACCGCTATCGAGATACATCTGCCCACAATCTTGGGGCGGCGCCGCGAATGTCATGCGGATGGAGTGGACCTTTCGATGGGGCTCAGAGGGAGCAGGGACTGGGCATGTTCACGCTTGTCGTGAGCCTGTAGAAACGCCACCATCGGGAATAAGCCGTGTGAACGCGATTTGGGGTGTCCCATCGGCTGCAAAGTTAGGAGGCGGACCCTTCGACAGGCTCAGGGTGAACGGAAAAATAGACGTGTCTCGCTCGTGCCGAGCGGGGATTGGCGTGTCCCGTTCGTCGTGAGCTTGTCGAAACAGCGGCGTTGGGGTGCGTCGCCAGTTTCATACTCCTTTTTGCTCGCCTGTCGCATAATAGGGGTGGATGGTTGCCGTGGGATCACGGGTTATCTACCATAGGGGGAGCGGCAAAGGGGCGTTGGTTGTGTCCGAGCCGTTCTCGACGAGGGGTGGCCATGAGCGGAAGCGGCAGGCTGGTAGTCGTGTCGAATAGGCTGCCCTCTACGCTGTCCCCGAACGGACGCGTCGAGGAGGGTGCTGCGCCTGTCGGTGGCCTGGTGACAGCCCTGAGGAGCGCCCTCGAACAGCGCGGCGGCCTGTGGGTGGGATGGAGCGGTCGCATGGGAGACCGGTCCGGCGAATCTCCCAGGACTGAAATACAGGGCCGGATTCAGCTCGCTGCGATCGATCTGACCCGCAGTGAAAACAACCTGTTTTACAACGGGTTTTGTAACCGGACCCTATGGCCCATTCTGCACAGTTTCCCCTTCAAGATGGCGGTTCGCCACGACTCCTACCTCCTACGTAAGGACAAACCGTGTGTATGCCGAGGTCGTTGCCCCTCTTCTCAACGAAGACGACACCGTGTGGGTCCACGATTTCCACCTGATTCCCCTTGGCCACGAACTAAGGAAATTAGGGTGGCAGGGCAAGATCGGCTTTTTCCTCCACACGCCGTTCCCGCCGGCAGAGGTCTTCACCGTCATGCCGTGGGCACGTCAGTTGCTGGAGATGATCATGGACTACGATCTGTTTGGGGTACACACCAGAGGCTACCTGCGAAACCTCTTCGACAGTCTTTCGGATGAACTCGACGGCGTCACCCTCGGCAATACCTTCGTGAGCGGCGGTCGCTCGTTGCAGGCAGGTGCTTGGCCCATCGGCATCGACGCGGAGGGGTTCCGCAAAATGGCGGTGGCTCGGCAGGAGAGCACCACCGGGAGCTATGTTCACAAGATCTCGCCTGACCACCAGATCGTCCTCGGGGTTGATCGGCTGGACTACACCAAAGGGATAATCCAGCGGCTCATTACCTTCGAGCACCTCCTGGAACGCTACCCCGCCCTCAGGGGCAAGGTGAGCCTGGTCCAGATTTCCGCTCCCTCAAGAAGCCGGGTGCCCGAGTATGTCGAGGAGCGCCAGCAGGTAGACCAGCTCGTGGGGCGTATAAATGGACGCTTCTCGGTTGCCGAGTGGGTGCCTGTGCGATACCTGTACCGGTCGATACCGCAGGACGAGCTTGTGGCGTTCTACCGAGAGTCCCAGGTGTGCCTGATAACACCGCTCCGAGACGGCATGAACCTGGTCGCCAAGGAGTTTGTGGCATCCCAGGGCGACGACCCGGGCGTTGTGATCCTGTCCAAGTTCTGTGGCGCGTCCGAGACGATGAAGCAGGCCCTAATCGTGAACCCATACGATGTGGAGACGACGGCAGAGGCGATTCACCGTGCCCTGAAGATGTCGCGACGCGAGAGGACGTCGCGCTGGAACTCTCTCATGGAAGACATCTCCACCTACACCGCGTCAGCCTGGAGCGACTCGTTCCTGGATGAGTTGGAAACTGAGGCACGAAGCTAGGGGCTGGAGTCTCCCTTCAACCGTCCGATGGATCTCCGTTTCCCCGTGCTATGATGGCGACGATCTTTTCACGGGGGTATTTGAATGAGGACGGTGTTGACGGCGGATAGGCTCATCGACGGGACAGGGCTGCCTCCCTTGTCGCACGCAGCCCTCGTAATCGACGACGGCGTGATAACGGGGATAGCGACTGGCGACGACGTCGGTGCGGCGCTAGAGGGCGCTGACCGGGTAGATGTCGCTGGCGGCAGCATCCTCCCCGGCTTCGTCGAGATGCACACGCATATGCACTGTAGCGCCGAGGTCGACCCTCTTACAGACCTAGCGACCGACTCCCACGAGACGATGCTGCTCCGCTCCGCGCGCGCCATGCGTCTGGCACTTGGCTCCGGCGTCACGACCCTCAGGGACCTGGGATCTCGGAACGAGATCGCGTTCAAGGTCAAACAGGCAGTCCAGGACGGTATCGTCCCCGGCCCTCATATGCTGGTGGCCGGCACACCAATCACCACAACAGGTGGTCACTGCCATATGTTCGGTACCGAGGCCGACACCGTCGATCAGGTCCGGGCGGCGGTCCGGGGTCAGGTCAAGCGCGGCGCCGACTGGATCAAAATCATGGCGACTGGCGGTCGTTTCACCCCAAGGACCAACCCGCGCCAACCCCAGTTCCCCGTGGAGACGCTCCGCGCCGCGGTGGACGACGCCGCAAGGCTTGGCGTAAGTGTCGCGGCGCACTGCCACGCGACGGCCGGAGTGCGGAACGCGGTAGAGGCGGGTGTGCAGAACCTGATCCACGCGATGTGGCTTTCGCCCGATCCCGATGCCGGCTTCGGTTTCCTGGTTGAGGTCGAGTGCGTCACTGGCCTCGAGCTGCATGCGGGCGGCGAGTTCGTAGCTGGCCATGCGCGCACCTAGGCGCGGCTGCCACGGGCGCTTGGCTCTGTGTTTGAAATTTAACTTGGCAATGAGGTCGCGCTCGAGGGTCTGGATGGCCTCGGGCTGATTGAACTTGGGCTTGAGGTTCAGTACCGGCGCGCCGGTGGCGCGGAAGCGGGTGCCCTGATGTTGCGGTGGCAGGAAACCGGCCTGCCAGTTTTGCGTGCCGTTCACGGGCAGTTTGCCGGGGTCCTCGAGCACGACGTACGCGGGCAGGTTTTGATTTTCCGAACCGAGCCCGTAGCTCGCCCACGCGCCAAGCGTCAACGAATTCTTTGATGAACGGATCGCCAGTTTCGACTAGCCCGTTCAAATGATCATCTACCGAGTCCACTCGATCCAATGCAAGAGCTTCAAGCATCTTACGAGAACTCGAATCACTATCGGAATACACGAATGGAACTAACAGAAGATGAAGACAGACAAGGAGGGTTTTCTTCATCGGGAGCAGGCGCCGAAGCGCGTTAAACTGAAAAGGATGCCTGGCGGATACTCCGCCAGGCATTCCCTGAAATTATTTATTCTACTTGAACGTTCCTTTTAGGAAGGGCTCGCCGTAAACGTCATCAAAAGATTCGAGAATCTCGAATTGACCATCTTCGAGTATCTCTC
>CAJWER010000193.1 GCA_913030785.1 uncultured Chloroflexota bacterium
CCTGCGCCGACGCGACGATTGCTGCCTTGCCCTGGCGATTCAGCATCCAGACGCGCTCATCAAGGGTCCGGCACAGCACCATCCGCTGGTAGACGGCCAGGAGCTGTTCGTCGGTCAGAGAGGCGTCCGCTCCAGGGCGTTCGCCGGCTACATCAGGCCGGTCGCGCTGCATTGCACCCTCCACGTAGCACTGTATCCTCGACGGCAAGGCAGTGCAGATTGCGGCAATTATATGGGCGCTTCCGGCGTCGGGTCAAAGGGGAGAGTTCACCAGTTGGATCACAGAGGACACAGATAGGGACTGGATACCGTTTGTGTCAGCGTTCGTCACGATCTCGGCGGGCCTATTTTTCAACGTCCCTGAAGCGGTATCCAACCTGCCATACCGTTTCGATGAAGCGGTGGCCCGCGTCCTCGATCTTGCTCCTGAGGCGTCTGATGTGTACATCGACGGTCCGCGTACCTCCAAGGTACTCGTAGCCCCAGATCCGGTTGAGCAGCACCTCGCGGGAGTAAACCCTGCCAGGATTGGCAGCCATCAGCAGTAGCAGCTCATACTCCTTGAATCGGAGGTTGACGCGCCTGCCATCCACGGACACCTCGTAGCTTGCCGTGTTTATCACCAGGTCCCCGGCGCGGATCGTGTCGGGGTCATCGGCGGCGCCCGAGGAACCCACCGCACGGCGGGCCCTCGCCACGAGTTCATCCACCCTCGTAGGGGCCAGGACGAAGTCGGCAATATCGAGTTGGGGATCCAGGCTGGATAGCCGACCCGGGGGCACCAAGGCAATGGCGGGTAGACTTAGCCGGGAGCAACTCGAGGCGCACGCCTCGAGATCATGCGAGTCCATAACGCCCGCGTCCAGAAGGGCCAGACGCTCCGGGCCATCGGACCTAACAGCATCGAGGTCGGCCGGGGTCGAAACCAGGACGGCACGGTATCCCCGATCCTCAAGCTCGGCGAGCAATCCAGGTGTGTCGTGCAGCGGCACCGGGCCGATTACCATCTAGCTCCTCACGCACTCAATAGAGCGACGTAGTCCCTCTACGGACCCTCGCCCGTCTCGATAGGCACGCCGGTAGAGTTGCCCCATTCGGTCCAGGAGCCGTCGTAGTTGCGTACGCGATCATAGCCAAGCAGGTACTTCAGCACAAACCAGGAGTAGGAGGCGCGGACCCCCAGGCGACAATACGGCACCACCTCATCGGAGGGATTAAGACCCGCTACGTCGTATATTCGACGTAGCTCCTCCACAGGGAGGAATCTGCCGTCCTCCGCAGCGCCGTCGTCCCACGGGGCGTGGACGGCGCCAGGGATGCGGCCCTTTCGGTAGATACCAGACTGGTCAGAGCCCGGCGACGAGACTAGCTCCCCCCTGTATTCCTCAACCGTGCGGGTGTCCAAAGGCTTGAAGGAATCGCAGCCGAGGTTGGATAGGACGTAGTCCCTGTGCGCCCTGAGCGACTTGTCCGGGGCGACCGCCCGGTACACAGAAGGCTCAGGCTCAGGCGCTTCCGTGGTAATTGGCCGCCCTTCGTCGAGCCACCGCTGACGACCGCCGTTCATTATTCGGACATCGGCGTGGCGGTAGTACTTGAGTACCCAGAAAGCCCACGTCGCCGACCGGTTGTTACCGTCCCCGTACAGCACGACGGTTGTATCATTCCCAATGCCCGAGCGTGTCAGCAGCGCCTCTATGGCGGTGACACCGGGGATGTCGCGGCGCACACTGTCCTCCAGGTCGGTGTGAAGCCCCCAGCCGATTGCGCCCGGCACATGCCCAATCTTGTAATCGAACTCGGGGTCGGTATTGATCTCAACCACCGACACCGACGGGTCGTCTGCGTGCTCGGCAACCCATTCGGTGCTGACCAGCGCCTCCGGATGGGAGTAGGCATCTGTCATGGCAGTATCTCCAGTTTGATTCTCCCTCGAATATAGGCGAGACGGGTTGTCGATTCAACCCCGCGCAACCGCAACTTGGATTGACAACTAGCTCCCACTAATCGCAAGATTACGATGAGCGTAAAAATACGATTAGGCTGTGTCTACTTGAAACCTCTCCCCTTGCAGCGGTCTGACGAGGACATGGTACGAATGTTCCGCGCCCTCGGCCACCCAGCCCGACTGAGCATCGTCAGGATACTGATGAAGCGGCGTCAGTGTGTGTGCGGCGACCTTGTCGACGAGCTTCCCCTGGCCCAGGCCACCGTCTCCCAGCACCTGAAGGTACTGAAGGAGGCGGGCATTGTCGTCAGGAAGGTTTCCGGCCCGGCAACATGCTACTGCCTGGCCCCCGGCGCGCTGGCCGCGTTGCAGGGGGCGGTGACGGAGCTGGCTTCAAACCAGGCGGCCTGACGGCAGCGGTGTCAGCAGGACTGCAATCAAACAGAGCAGTAAAACCGAAGGAGGTCGTCATGTTGAATTCAGCTGGTTCGATTGGGAAGATTGGTGAGTGCGGTGGTTGTTGCGATGACGAGTGCGACTGTGACTGCTGTGTCCGCAGGTGCTAGGGCGGCAACGTCGCACGGATAGCGCGATAGCTGTCGTAGCGGCTCCTTGCGAGAATTCCGTTCCCCAGGGCCTTGAGCACTTCGCAATCCGGCTCGTCGCCGTGAGAGCAGTCATGGAAGCGACACCCGGGAACTAGGGCCGCCATTTCGGGGAACAAATCCGATAGCTCGTTCTTGTGCACACCCCTGACGCCAATTTCCCGAATGCCCGGCGTGTCGATAATCGCGCCCCCTACGTCGAGCGGATACATTGCTACGCCGACTGTCGTATGTCTCCCTTCGGTACGGCCTCGATCCATGCTGATTTCCTGGGTGCGTAAATTGAGCCCCGGCTGAACCGCGTTCAGCAGCGAGGACTTCCCCGTTCCCGACATGCCTGCCAGCACAGTCGTCTTGCCCGCCAGGGCATTCCGCAACTCGTCGACACCCGTCCCACTGGCCGCGCTCGTCAGTAGTACCTGGTAACCCAGCTCATAGTAAGGCTGCATGGTTAGTTGCAGTTCGGCGTCGTCCTCTACAAGATCTATTTTGTTGACGCATACGAGAGGGTCGAGGCCCCCCCGGATCGCAGCGATCACGTACCGGTCGATCATTTCAAGCCAAATCTTCGGCCCTCGCCACGAAGACACAATCAGTATCTGGTCCGCGTTCGCCACCACAACTCGTTGACGTAAAGAGTTAAATGATTCCGGCCGCGAGAGAGCCGTCCTGCGAGGTAAGACCTCCTCGACCACCCCGGTCCCATCCCCCTCTTCGGACAGAAGCACGCGGTCCCCTACGGCAACTACGTTGGAATACTCGGTATCTGCGGCAGTGAGTCTCCCTCGCAGACTGCAATCCACGGTGCACCCATTGATCTCGACACGACAGGAACCGACGCCGGTGGCGACGACCAGACCCGCCTCCGTGGAGACCTGGAAGGCGGACTCCGCCGCCGCCGAATTTTGATCCATTTCGAAAGCAGCCCGCTCGACTGCCCGCCGTCTATCCCCCTCGTCGCGAGGCATGAACCGCTCCACACCGCCGTGTGCGAGCTCATCCAGGGCATCAGGATCCTGGTCAACCCAGCCCTTCCGTCGCGGCGGGTTCCGGTTCAGATTGCGTTTCAACTTCTTGCGCGCGGCCTTCAGACGACCTTTGCCGCTCGCCTTGGCCACCGATTTTCGATGTTTCTTAACGGGATCGTCAGCCAATTTTTTCGGTTCCTTTATTACGGAGCTAAGTGGCGCTCCCGGCGTGCCTCCCTATTTAGCCGGCACCCTGCCAAATAACAAAACGCCACGGGCAAGTTGCGACCCATGGCGTTTCAGGTAATTCGATCTCAGGGCAAGCGGCCCTTGAGCAAACGAGAAAGCCACGAGTTGCGCAGCAGTTGCTACCGTCCCGTGGCCTGAAAGCGTAGAGGAGCGAGAACACCAGTCAGGTTGTAGGCTACAAAGCCTCCAGCGAGAGCGGCAGCCACGGACGGTTGATGCGTTGATATGTCATAGTTCTGCCTCCTCTCTCACTACCTTGATGGCAATTTGATGATTGCGTCCCGGATTATACACGAATGCGCAAAGGTGCGCCTTGTCATCGATTTCGATCGGCAATCAGATCGACCACTGTTCAACTGCATGGGGATCAAGCTCAAGCCCCAGGCCCGGCCTGTCGGGGAACGGCGACCACATGCCGTCCTTCTGCGGCGGTATCTCCGTGTACCACGCCAGGTCACATGCAACATCGACCCCCAGGTACTCGACAGCTTTGAGGTTGGGGGTGGCGCATGCCAGATGCAGGTGCACAAGCTGGAACGCATGAGGCGCCACGAGCAGGTTAAAGGAGTGCGCGAGGTGTGCTACCTTCATCCACTCGGTCACCCCGCCGACACGGGCGACATCAGGCTGCGCAATATCCACCGCGCCACCCGCGATCAACTCGCGGAACCGGTACTTGTATGACTCTAGCTCACCGGCCGCAACGGGTATATCGATGGCCCTACGGACCTCTGCCAGGCCATGGGAATCGTCCGCCAGCACCGGCTCCTCGAACCAGCCAACCTGGAACTGCTCAAACTCCCTGGCCATGTAGATGGCCTGCTTTGGGTAGTACCCATAATTGCCGTCGATGTAGAGAGCGACATCGTCGCCGATGGCCTTGCGAACCGCAGCAACCCTGGATATGTCCTCCGCCTCCGCCCGACCGTAGTCCCTCGCCACCTTCATTTTGACTTTGCGGATACCCTGTTCGATGTAACCGGTCATCTCGGCAACCAACTCCGCCTCAGAGAGGTTAGTCCAGCCGCCTGAGCCGTAGATTGGTACCGCGTCGGTGTAGGCCCCGAGCAGCCTGTACAGTGGCAAGCCCAGCGCCTTGGCCTTGAGGTCCCACAGGCCTATATCTACCGCCGACAGTGCCTGGGACGCTATCCCCTTGTTGCCGAATGTGCGGAGCTTCCAAAACATTTCGCTCCACAGCCGCTCTATGTCGAATGGGTCCTGTCCGATGAGAATTTGCTTGAGTATCGTCTCAATGAGCTGTGCACTGCCCGGGGAGGCCTGCCCGACGCCAAGCCCTTCGACATCCTCGTCGGTCTTGATGTGTGCGAAGAGATGGCTGCGACCTCCTGCACCTGGCCCAGGCGGCGCCAGGGTACCATCCTGCACCGCCGGTACATTTGGGTAGTGGAGGGTCGTGGTCGTAACGTCGACGATCTTCATGGCGTCTCCTGGGCGAGTGAAAAGCGAGAGGCGGCGGGCAGCCTCAAAACGCGGACTCAGTGTAGTTGGAGGGCTGTTTGCAGTCAACGGAGCCGCCGGTCCGCGCTTGACACACGAGAGATCCGACGACAGAATTCGGCGGAAGTCTGAACATACGGAGGCCATGTTGCCCACAATGAGGGTCGGCGTTGCTACGGGTCTGGGCCAGTTGCGCTGCGAGGAAGTACCAGCGCACGAACCTCAGCCTGGCAAGGTGTTGGTGCGGACGATCAAGGCGTCGATCTGCGGCAGCGACCTGCACGTCGTCTATATGGGATGGAGTGTGGAGTCGTTTCCTCTGGCTAACGGCCATCCAGGGCACGAGGGAGTCGGAGAGGTCGTTGACGGCGGCGGCACCAGCTTTCTGCCTGGAGAGCTGGTACTGACGGTCCCATTCCCGGCTACAGCCCACACCTTCTCCGAATACCAGCTCATAGACCCGGGTAGCCTGCTGCGATTGCCAGACGGGCCGCCGCTATCCCACATGCTCATGGCCCAACAGTTGGGCACCACGATTTTCGCCTCGCACAAGCTACCCTCACTCATCGGCAAGACTGTGGTCGTGCTAGGACAGGGCTCGGCTGGCCTGTTCCACGACTTCGTTCTAC
>CAJWER010000194.1 GCA_913030785.1 uncultured Chloroflexota bacterium
GGCTCAAGATTGAGGGATTTCTGGCGCATTATGATCTGGAGTGCGTCCGTGTGACTGAAATCGTCTCTGAAGTCTTTTCCGGCGAGCACCACCAGATGGATGTAGTCTCGGAGCCCGCTGGTGTGGTGCACGAGGTGGCGGACGCTGATGGGGGTGCCGTAGTCTGGAAACTCTGGCAGATACTTCCGGATGTTGTCGTCTAGGTCGATGACATCTTCCTGCACGAGTAGGGCGATGCACGCGGCTGTGAACTGCTTCCCGATGGACTGGACGTTGAACGCTGACTTCGCTGTCAGGGGCGTTTTCGCAGCCATGTCGGCCATTCCGTGCGCTCGGACGTAAGCCAACTCTCCGTCCTGGATGACGCCAACCACGTATCCAGGCGAATCGGGTGTGTCCCACGCCTCCAACAACTTGTTCACTTTGTCGGTCTGTTTACTCACAGCCCCATCGCTTTGTGTCCTCTCACCTGTCCCAGCTACGGGTTCGGCACCCGCATGATGATATTGTCGGCGCCCTCTTTTTCCCAGACCTCGGAGTAGGCGGTTGCTTGCCACTTGCGAATTGGATAGTCGGAGGGTTGGTTGGCTGGATCGTGGAGCGCGTTGCGGTCGAGGCCCCTGGGCTTGGTGAGCCATTGCTTTTCGGAGTCGGATGGGTCGACCTCGCGCCGTAGTATGAACTCGACGTAGTCCGAGGCCGTGAAGGCGACGTGGGCTAAGAAGACTCGCGAGACGTTCTTGCCGTCCCAGGTTTCCAGGTCGGGCACGATTACTGGGCCGGTGCAGACCTGGTACTCGGCGTCGACAGGGTTCACATTGATCAGGTTCACTGGATACTCGATTGCAATCGAGAGGCCCCTGTCCGTGTCCCTGTAGATCGACCGAGCCGTCATCAGATCGTTGGCCAGCGTCGCTTCGATGATCTCGGCGGGGTCAGCGGTGGTCGAGGCGTTGTCGTAGTGGCGGACGTCCAGTTTGTGGCTATCGAAACTCTCAGCGAGCGACGAGTTCTTGATCTCCTCGACCTCGTCGCTTGGCCTGTTGGCGATGGTCACAGTGCGCTCACGATTGAAGGCATATCGGAACTGGTTGCCGGGTACCTGGAACAGGTTGCGCTTTGCAATGGTGTACTCTGCGCGGCACGGCGCGTTCATGAACATCTCTGACACATGGCCGGTCGACTCGTCAGTGATGGTGCAGACCGCTTCCAGGCTCATCCGAACGTGTATTACCACGCCGGACTTGCTGACCAGCCCTCCTGGGTACTTGTAGTGTGGGTCGGGCTTCGTTGGATGGCCCTTCCATGCGAATGTGGAGGCGTGAAAATTGATCATGACTATGGGTTCGCCACCCGCATGATGACGTTGTTGGCGTTCTCTTTCTCCCACACCTCGGAGTAGGCGGTCGCCTGCCATCTGCGGGGAGGATAGTCGGAGGGTTTGTTGGCGGGGTCATGGAGCTCATTGCGGTCCATGCCATAGGGCTGCGCCAGCCATGCCTTCTCAGAGTCGGAGGCATCTACCTCGCGCCGTAGTATGAACTCGACGTAGTCCGAGGCGGTGAAGGCGACGTGAGCCAGGAACACACGCGTTACGCTATTGCCATCCCATGTCTTCAGGTCAGGCACGATCACCGGGCCGGTACAGACCTGGTACTCGCCGTCCACGGGATTGACGTTGATCAGGTTGACGGGGTACTCGACGGCGATCGATAGGCCTCGTTCCTCGTCCCTGTAGGTCGAGCGGGCGCTCATCAGATCGTTGGCCAGAGTCATGTCAATAATCTCAGCGGGGTCGGCCGTTGTCGTGATGTCTTTGCGCTTGCGGATGTCGATCTTGTGGTTTGTGTGGTGTGCGTCTAGGTTTCGCGTCTTGGCTGGCTCCACTTCGTTGCTCGGCCTGTTGGCGATGTCCAACGAGTGTTTGCGGCTGAATGCCATGCGAAACTCGTTGCTGGGCACCTGGAACAGGTTTCTCTTTGCGATCGTGTACTCGGCGCGGCACGGTGCGCCCATGAACATCTCCGAGACGTGGCCGGTCGCCTCGTCCGTGATCGTGCAGGCTGCCTCGAGGCTGAACCTGACGTGCAGCACCTCACTGGCCTGGCTGACCAGCCCGCCCGGCCACTTGTAGTGGGGATCTGGCTTTGCGGGAGGGGCCTTCCAGGTGTAGGTAGAGGCTTGAAAGTTGATCATATGTGAATCGCTCCGGTGGGTTTGGGCGCGGGCATCATAGCATATGGCCTGGTACCAATCAGGATGCGTCCGAGTCTGCAGATTGACGCACCCGGATGTCGCTGATAGCCTCCGCCATGACATTCGAAATTGCGGGGGTGTGGCGAAATGAAGATCACCGATATTCGTGTTCTTTCCACGAGACTGCCTGCATCGGCTGCGGCTATGGTTCAGGTCGACACGGATGAGGGCATCGTGGGGGTAGGGGCGACTTCGGCTCCGGTACTGGCGATTGCGGCACTGGTGCAGTCTGGGCCGGAGTCCATGCGGGCCATCCTGACAGGTAGTGATCCGACGAACACCAATGACGCCTGGCGCAAGATGTTCGCCAGCGGCAACCGCGGTCGGAGCGGGGAGGGCGGGTTGGCGGTCAATGCGATGGCGGCGGTGGACATGGCCCTCTGGGACATCGCGGGCAAAGCTCGGGGCGTGCCGATTCACGAGCTGTTGGGGGGCGCAGTTCAAAAGCAGGTAATGGCCTATGCCAGCGGCACCGCCTTCGACATTGAGAGAATGGAACGCACCGGCGAGCTACGCATGAAGTCTATCGATGCGCTGGTTGCGGAGTCGAAGGAGAACGTCGCTCGCGGATTCAAGGCGATCAAATTTGGGTGGGGCAACAATTTCGGGCCGCAGGATATGGAAGTGCTGAGGGCCATCAGGGACGCGATTGGACCCGATATCAGGCTGATGCTGGACTTCGGCTGTCCCGCGTACTTGGATGGAGGATGGAACGTCAAGGACGCTATCCGTGTGGCCCGACTTCTTGAGGAATTTGACCTATTCTTTCTGGAGGAGCCGCTGTATCCCTACGACGTCGACGGCTTCGCTACGCTGACTGCGGAGTCGCCGATCAAGATCGCCACCGGGGAGAGCCTGACGACGGTCCGTGAGTTCCAGCCGTTTATCACAACGCATGCGGTCGACATCATTCAGCCCGACGCACAGCAGATCGGGATTACACAGCTTGTTCGCGTGGCGCAAAGGTCGGAGGAGGCCGATATCTCATGCGTCCCCCACGGCCCGTGGTCCGCGATCACGGTCGCGGCGCACATCGCAGTTCTGTCGACGGTGAGCAACGGGATCATGATCGAATACCCGTCGTACGCTGTACGGGAGGGCTCGGCGCAGCAGGATTTGGGGGAGGCGATGCTTGACCGCGTGATAGAGCAGCCTGTCCTGCTTAAGGATGGTTACCTACAGTTGCCGGACACCCCGGGCCTCGGGTTGGGGGACTACGATCTAGAGGCGATAGCTGAGCTGGAAGAGCACTATGCAGAGTAGCGACACTCCTTGCTAACGAAGCCCCCACACAGCCATTGCTGTGCCGCCCAGTAGCTGGTCCTTTTCTGATGTGGTCAGCCAGTCGTAGCCGTCACGTATCAGGCGCAGTTCGTCGGCCAGAGTGGGCCAGCCGTACCTTTCGCGGAGACTGCCGGGATACCCTGTGCCCCACATCATTCGGTCTGCGCCGAACGCCTCGTGTACCTGCTTGATGTACGGGATCACATCCCCGTATGGGAATTGCTCTTCGCTTCGTCGCGGCACGTCCGATACCTTGACGTAGATATTGGGGAAACGGGACAGAGAGATGACCGGTGCGTGGGTCGCGAACCCGGGTGACTCGGCGACCTGGGGGTATGCGAGGTGATCGACGATAAGCGGCACGCTGGGGTGTTTTTGCGCGATCGTCGCGATCTGCGGGGCGTGCTCGGGAAACATGTGGAACTGGACGACGGCTCCCAATTCGTCAATAGCGTCCCACATGGCGGCGTTGGCTTTAGAAACCAAGACCGGCTCGTCGTAGTACATGGGGTGGAACCTGAACCCGGCCATGCCTCGCTCAGACATCCAATACACAATCTGTGATGCATTGTCGGGCGCCAGCGGGTCGACGAGGCCCATGCTGGCGAACTGGTCGGGGTGCTGCACGGCTGAATCGGCGACGTAGCTATTGTCCCAGGTGGAGAAGCTGGTCTGCACAAGCACCGTCTTGTCGACGCCGTTGGCGTCCATGTCAGCCAGCAACTCTTCCGCAGTGCCGGGTTCGGTCGGCAGCTTGATGGGCTTTGGCGAGGTCTGGCCGATCGGCGCGATCGGCGGCAATTCCCACACATGCACATGCGTATCGACGACGAGCGATTTGGGACTAGTCATAGGCGATTCCTGAATGTGATACGGAGCTCCTCGTTAGTACATGCTGTCCTTGGTCGTGGAGTAGCAGTACTGGGATGTCGTCAGGTAGTGGAACAGTGCGTCGTGTGCCTCTGGAGTGCCGATGCGCCGTAGGGCGTGAGCTGCTTTGCCTCGAACGTACCGGTCGTCGTCGTTCAGGGCTGCCGTCAGTTCGGGCGTGGCGGCTTTCGCTCCCGCGCCTATACGGGCCAGAGCGATAGCCGCGTTGCGTCGAAGGACCTCGTCCTCATGGGAGAGTACCTCAGTGAGAGCTGCAACGCCGTCTGAGGTCAGCTGGCTTGTGGTGCCCAGGGCCTCGGCGGCATGCCGTCGAACCATTTCAGAGCTGTCACCCAGTGCGTGTTTCAGTTGGGGCACCGCGTCGCTGGCTGGGAGGCCGATGTCGGCGAGAGTCTCGATTGCCGCGCCACGGGTATCTTCGTCGGAGTCTCGCACAAGATCGATGAGGGCCGGTACGGCGGGGGCACCGATGGCAGTGAGCGCGTAGGTTGCGTTCCTGCGTACTGCTTCCGAGTCGTGCCGCAATGTATCGATCAGAGCCGGTATCGCGGACTCTCCAAATGTGCCCAGGGCATAGGCTGCATCCAGACAGGTTGCTTCGTCGTCCACCTGCATATTCTCGATCAGGTCTGGGATAGAGCCAGACGCACTGCCGTTGCTTAGGCTAGCTGCGCCTCGGTGCCACTGCCACATATGACTCCACATTGCATCGTGGTCGCCGTCGTCCTGGGACACCCAGGCTGCATCCTGGTTGTCCCAACTCGGAGTGCGCGGTTCCTCCATTCGTGTGAACATGAACTTCATCATGTAGCGCTTCTTGTCGCTCTCGTTGCCCATGCCCCGGTGCCAGATGTCGTAGTGAACGATGAGCACAGTGCCGGCGTCGACGGCCATCGGCACTTCGCCCTCCGTGCCGTCGATCCTCTCCTGGACCCCGATCGGACCCTTGAGCCAGTTGTAGTAGTGAGTCCCAGGGATCACCCCTGTCGGACCCATGTCTACGGTGGTGTCCTGAGGGTAGTACATGGCCAAAATCCACCGCGTATGGTGGCGACGTCTGGTGAAGGAGTCCTTGTGCATCTGCTGCCCCTCGGAGTGGGGAGGGCGATAATGACAGTGGCGGTGCGGGTGCATGAAATAGTTGTCGCCAAGAACTCCGGCTAGAGCGCCGTCGACGGCGGGGTCGTCGAATATGGTGCGAACCTCAGGTATCCGTGCCATGAGATTGTTTCCCGGATTGCCATCGGTCTCGAACAGCGCTTCGGCCTTGTCCCAGATATCCTGGTTGGCCTCGGCGGAGAGACCGGTTTTGATGGCCAAGAAGCCGTTGCGGATGAAGCCTCTCATCTGGTCGTCACTAAGTCTGAGCATGGTCATGTCGTTGCTCC
>CAJWER010000195.1 GCA_913030785.1 uncultured Chloroflexota bacterium
TTGTTGTTCCTGTCAGCCCGAGCCTGCAGGTAAAGCCGGTATCGCCCGTCTTTTAGGCGAATCAGGCTCGGGCCTATAATACTCGCCTGCCCCAGTTGGGACGCGGTAGTCACTACCTGGACATCAACCTGGAAGCTGACCGTCCCGACAATAGTAGGATTAGGCGTTGGAGTGGCAGTAGCCGTCGGTGGTACCTGAGTAGGCGTTGGTGTCGGAGTTGGAGTGGCAGTAGCCGTCGGTGGCACCTCAGTGGGTGTTACTGTAGGAGTGGCCGTGGGCGGCACCTCAGTGGGAGTGGAAGTTGATTCCGTGGCCTTCTTTGTTGCTGTTGCTGTAGCTGGAGCCTTAGTTGGACTAGGTTTAGGAACGGGTGAGTTGGTTGGTTCTGGCTTAGGAGGTTCGTTCGTAGGCGTAGATTCAATGGCTATCTTAGCCACTACTTCGGCCTCAGGGGTCGGGGTATCAGCCGTCTGAGTATCGCCACAGGCCATCACCACCGCAACCAGCACGCACCCCAGTACCAGTACAGCCGTATGTCTTATTCGAGTTCGCATGACCCTTGCCTCTGGGGGCAGTATAGCCTAGGGGCAAGGAGGAGGGGCTTAGGCGGGGCTGGTAGCAGGTGAATAGCGGGGATGCTATGAAGGCTTGTAGTGTGCAATGTGATACTAACTACCGTTAGACCAGTTGGTAATCCACGACTCGGCGTCTGCGCCTTCTGGCAACTCGTTGAAGTAGTAGTACATTGGTCTGGATTGGAATGCTGGTTCGAACATTTCGATGTCACTACTTAACTTTGCGTCCAGTGGTTTGAACCTTTCCCACAGGATTTTGGATTCACCTAAGGAGAACCGGTCTGCGAAATCCGGTCCCCAGTTCAAGCTGATGTTATGGGATACCGAGGCGCGGCGTTTTGTATCCTCCGTTGCAACGAAACCAGGATCTTTGAGAGCGCGTATGTGCAGTGCTGCTTTACAGAGGTAAATCGCAATCACAGTTTTGCCACTTCGGCCTGCGCCAGGTTGTATTGATTCGACGGCGGTCCTGTATGCATCGGAGTCCCTAGCGATGACTGCTCGGAGAGAGGCTTCAGTGGCACCTTTCTTCTGTTCACCTCTTCGGGCGAATGTTTCGAAAGTGGCCCAAGCCTTAGGAGCGAGGCTTTCTGTAAATCCAAACTCAGGGTAATCACTGAAAATAGCATGTCCTCCGTGTAGAGTCCGACGTTTCTTAGTTGTGTATGTGCTACCCGTATGGAGGAGGAAATTACTGTAGACGACTGCATCGCCCGCTTTAAGATCGACCTGCTCACCCCCGCCGGTATACTGCAGATGGGTATACGCAGTATCGCTATGTGGTTTTAAGTCATCAAGGAATCTGGCATTCTCCTGTTCAGTGTTGCGTCGTCGGTGGCTGCCAGGTACGACCCAGAGGACGTTGTCGTCATACATGGGTACGTTCCACTGGGTGTAACGCGGGCCGTTTTCCAAGAAATCAGCCACCAGCGCATCCAGCGGAGCCATGTCTATAGGGTGAATGTCTCTGTGATATCCGGTGCCACCTGGCCAGTCCCTAACAGGGTTGCACATCATCATCATTGAGGACACGTTGGGTTCCGGGTTGCAGAGAAGTTGTGCGGCGGTATCCAATGTGTCGTCAGCCACCCAGAAATCTTCGATTATGTTGGATGTTTCCTCGTCGATGATGCCAGGTATTTCCATATGTACTCGAGGCTGCCGGTCTTTTTCGTACTTTCCTCCCGAAGGGTCATCTGGACCCCGTTGCTGTGCCCAGAATGCCTTCTGCCTTTCAAGGGCTATATCGCAGCTGGTTCTTAATGATTCCAGTTTGTCTGCGGCGATGAAGTTCCTCAGGATGAGAAATCCCTGGTCCATGAACTGGTCTATGTCTATCTTCATTTGGTGAGTTCCTTTCTGTAATCAGATAGGTGCCACTCTGGCTCCAAAAAGCCTTGCAGACCTACATCTACTATCACCAATACGGATTTACAAGGGTAGAGCGCTTCGCTAATTGCCTCATAACTCTGGCTCTGGGGCAGTATAGCCTAGGGGACAAAGGGAAGCAGGGCTAGTGGCTTAGACGGGGCTGGTAGTAGCTAGGGCTGGAGGGCTAGCAGGTGGATAGCGGGGATGCTATGAGGGATTATAAGGCTGTTGTTAGGCAGCCTGACCTGGGTCTGGGTGTACTACGGCCATACGTTGTCCAAGTGCTCGTGGGACTAAAATAGCAAGTGGTACAAATACTGTGGGTAGGTCAGTCGTCGTCTGTTATGGTGACGGTCGCCGCAGTTGTAGACGGTTCAGATAACAGGTTAACAGCCACGAAGATATCCCAATGACCGTTGGTATCCCCCGGCACAAGGTTGTTGGCATCCGACGAGAAGGCCACGTACCGGCCGTCAGCGCTTATGCTGGGCTCGCCGCTATGGCCGTTGCCCTCAGTCCGGCCTACAAAGGCGATCGACACCCTCTGAACCTAAGCGCTGTACTAACGTAGCTACGGCCCCTTCAAAATCTGTCCAGTTATCGTCTGGTGAATCGTGGGCACTCCGCTACTTCTCGGCGCCGCATTCTGTTAACCCCCACCCGTTAAGCCTCAATACTCCACCGGTATCACTCCCCTCCACACTTGCCCCTAGGCTATACTGCCCCCAGAGGCAGGGCTATGCTTGGTCGGATGAGATATAAGACTGTACCGCTACTGGGACTTGTGCTGCTTGTTATGGTCACCGCAGCTTGCTCTCTAAGTCCAGCCGAAACTGCTTATAATCGAGGCGTAGACTATGCGGATCAAGGTGATTCCGAGAACGCCATCGAAGAATACGACGAGATCATCAGGCTCGATCCACAGAACGCAGCGGCCTACTCCCGAAGAGGTTATGAGTACGGCGCACTGGGTCGGCACAAAAGGGCCGTAGCCGGCCGAAAGACGGGTCAGTGAACGCGCCGTCAAACGAAGAGATGGGCAACGGGCGGCGTGCCTTCTCCGCGCTCGCCCGGTTGCCGGACGATGAGATCGACCTCGCCCGCACAGCGATGCTGATCGCCGTCGCGGAGTACCCACTGCTAGACGTCGATGGCGAGCTTGCAGCTCTCGACTCACTGGCGTCGGCGGCCTCGCGCAGGGTGGGGGCTGAGCGCGAGCCTCTTCACGCTCTGAATACGCTGAGCGAATACCTTTTTGACGAGGTCGGCTTCAGGGGAAACCGCGAAGACTACTATGATCCCCGCAACAGCCTGCTCAACGATGTCCTAAGCCGCCGGCTGGGGATACCAATCACGCTTTCGCTGGTTTACGTCGAGGTAGGAAAGCGATTGGGCGTGCCTCTCGCTGGTGTCGGCATGCCAGGTCATTTCCTGGTCAAGCATCAGGCTATCGATGACCTGTACGTCGACCCCTTCAATGGCGGCGTCTTGCTATCGGAGTCAGAGTGCGCTCGGCGCCTGCAGGAGGTGACAGGAGACGGTCTCCGGTGGGACTCGGGCTATCTGGCACCCGTAAGCAACCTGGAGTTCATTGTCCGAATGATGCGAAACCTGAAGGCCACATACGTGCGCCAGCAGGACTACACCCGAGCCCTTCGTATGATCAACTGGCTGATGGCACTTCAGCCGGAGGTGGCCCTTGAGCGTCGCGACCGAGGGCTCATCCACTACGAGATGAGTAACTACGGGGACGCGCTAGACGACCTTCGGGGTTACCTGGAGTCCGCTTCGGCCGGCGCCGACGTCGCTGCTGTACAGGAGACCGTCGGCCGTCTTCGCAGGTTGATCGAGGACTGATAGTGACCTGGCCCCGATAGTTTTACCACTTCTTAGGAAGGGCCACATGACCGACAACGTGAACATCAACTCCACCTGCCAGTCCGGCCCATCGACAGGCCCGTCGTAGCCGCCGACCTGCCCTGGGAGCAGTGGCCCGGCCCCTTCCTCTTTGGCGGTACCGTCATCTTCGACGAGGAAGACCGGATCTTCAAGATGTGGTATCGCACATCGGAGCGCCTGGAACGGGCGCCCGGAGGCTGGCAAGAGGTCGTCTCCGAAGACGGCACGACGTCCCGCATCAGCTACGTGGCGGGTCCAGGCCATTTGTTGGCGTCATTTGGTAGAGAAACGGTCCCAGCATAGCTCTTCCCTGCGCGCGTGTCCGGTTATTGTGCCCCTGGATGTTCGGAACCGGCCAACACCTGCCCGAGAGCGCTGCGAATGCGCTGCTCGGCTCCGGGAGCTATCCAAAGCCAGTGGTCGTCGAAGCCCTCTCGAAACGCATCATCGGTCGGTATGTATCCCGGCCAGCACTCGCCGTAGGCGATAGACATCACCAAAGCGTCCGGCCGCATATTCTGGGCCATGATTTGGTAGGCCACGAATGATTCTGCTGGAAAAAGGACCATAAGCGCCGGTCCCAGGTCCAGACAGGGCAATGTTATGTGGGGCTCTTTGCTCGATCTGCTGTTGAGCCCCATGGCAGCCAGAACGCGTTCGCGCACATCTGCGCCCTCGTCTAATAACACGCCCCTCATCGCCTCGTCCGTGTATTTCTCGCTGTTGCGAAACTCCAACTCCAGGGGTGCTGCCCGGAAGTCGACCGGACCCAGCGGATGCCGCTCGGTCGTGCGCCATGCATCAGCCATGGCATCGTAAAGACGGCCTGCCAGGACCGCGCGGTTTTCTGGAGACCCGTCATTGAACTTGCCCACCGTAGTGTCTCCGCTGCATCCGGACACATAGGTCTGGAGAACATCGGGTTCGTCCGCCTGGCGGCGAGAGCGGGCCAGCCCTACGAAATCGGCGCTCACAGCGCCCTGTCCATAGTGGCTCATGGGGTGCGTCGAATAGGCATGCAAAGCCATTACCGGATCCGAACCGTCCCAGAAACTGATGAGCCTCAACCAGGGGTCGATCATCCCTTCAGGGGCAGCCCCAAAGACGGGATCGCCCCCTGAGTGGCTTCCACGGAGGAAGCTTACGTCACCATCCGGCATTGTTACTCGTCGGTTCGACGCAACACGGGTGACCTGGGCGCGTCCGACGCCAACGTGAGTTACCGGTCGCAAGTTTTGCAGACCGGCCTCGATAGCAGACGCCACCGATCGTATGGCGGTCTCTTGAAATGCAGTGTCCAGCGTGGCGCCGCCGAGCCCCGCAGTCGCGAGGATGGCCTCGACTCCCAGGTCGGAGACCGGTGCATCGTGCTGGTGGACACTACACAACATCACCCGCTCCGGCACCGTTCCAGCGGCCTTGGCGAGTACCTCACACCATCGCGCGTAGGACTGATTGCGGATCTCGCACCAGTCGACGGCCACCAACACAATAGGCGCGCCCGCTCCAAGCAGGACGAAACCATGCGCCTGCAAGGTGTCGTCGATCGCGCTCGCAGGAGGCCGCAGCCCTGACATCAACGGATGTCCCGGCGGGCAAGTCACATCGGCTGAAAACGTGGCCAGTCGATACGCTGAGGACATCTATCCTCCCCGTCAAAGGCTGTGGCAGATCTAGATCGGAGGCTCGGCGTACTCGTTGTCTTTGACGTACACCAGAAGCCTGCTGCGCGCATCTGTGACGACGATGCGGTCTTGCTTGTCGATGGCGATGCCGGTCGGTCGCACAAAGGCCTCGATCACGGGCATCACATCCTCGATCCGATTGAGAATCTTGACCGAGTCGGGGTCTCGGTTGAGGTTGTAGAGCCCTGCCCTGGACAGTTCGTGGACATCGCCGTACAACGCGGTGAGGACCTCTCCATCGGGACCATATA
>CAJWER010000196.1 GCA_913030785.1 uncultured Chloroflexota bacterium
GACCGGCGATATCGAAAGCCCATGAGTGACGGTAGGAGCCGGGCAAATAGGCATTGGTCTGCAACCGAACCCGAGCTCTGGCCCAGCCCGTATAACTAGCCGCTCGAACGAGCAAAGGAGGCCACCGTTGTCGACACTTCTATCAAGCAGCTCATCGCCCATTCAAATCGTGTCAGTGGCGTTCGACCACTCACCTGGGGTCGTTGGTATCACGATTTGCCCCGGCAAGAAGGATGGCGTCAAGTGGAACCGAGATCTAGACACCGATCTCGACGCAATCAAGGAATGGGGAGCATCAGCTGTGGTATGCCTCATTGAGGACCACGAGTTCGATATTCTTCATGTCCGTGATCTGCCAGCTGGGGTCGTGGACCGGGGGATGACCTGGTTCCATCTGCCCATCAAGGACGTTTCGACGCCTACCTCAGAGTTCGAAGATCTGTGGGCTGATGAGGGGGCCCGCGTGAGACAGATGATCCGCGAAGGATCCCGAGTACTGATCCACTGTCGAGGCGGTCTCGGTCGTGCGGGAATGATAGCTGCCAGCCTCCTCATTGAGTTCGGTGAAGACCCCGAAGTTGCTATACGGAGTGTTAGGGTAGCTCGACCGGGTGCGATCGAGACCGCGGCACAAGAGCGCTGGGTGAGGGCACGTACACCTACGGATGACCTTCCCGAGTCCTCGGCCAATCCCGAGAGTGTGAGTTCTCCCGTTCATTACGAACAATCGGACACGGCTTCTTCCTCTCAGGTCACCTCCGAGGAAAGATTCAGGGGATGCCTTCTAGGCGGAGCGGTTGGAGACGCCCTTGGCGGCCCAATAGAGTTCGACTTCCTCGCACAGATCCGCAATCGCTTTGGAAAGGACGGCATCAAGGATTTCGCCGGCGGCGCCGGCGAGATCACCGACGACACGCAGATGACTCTGTTCACCGCAGAAGGTTGCATCCGCGCCTGGCACAGGATGGAGGATCGCGGTATATCTAGCCCGAAAGACGCAATCGAAATGGCCTATCAACGTTGGCTGGCGACACAGGCAGAGTCCGCGCCAGATGATGCATGGTGGGGTGACGGCTGGCTGATGGATGTGCCCGAAATGAACCACCGACGGGCACCTGGAATAACATGCATTGGCGCTCTTAAGGCCCGCAGCGGCGATAACGACAGTAAAGGTTGCGGGGGTGTGATGCGCGTTGCCCCTGTGGGCCTCTGGGGAGCCGGGGAGGAAGATTCTGCCCAGATTTTCGAACTGGGCGCCGATTCCGCGAGGATAACGCACGGACACCCATCAGGCTACCTGAGCGCCGGATTCTTGGCCGTCTTGATCTCAGACCTCTCATCCGGAGCGGGACTGGAGGCGTCGATCAAACATGCTGAAGGGCACCTAGTAGTTCAGCCCGACCACCAGGAGGTCCTGCGGGCGGTCAATGACGCCAGGGAGCTAGCGCTGAAAGGAAATCCGACCGCGGAGGGTGTGGAGTCGCTCGGGCAGGGCTGGGTGGCAGAGGAGGCACTCGCCATCGGCCTGTACTGCGCCTTGGTGGCCAAGTCCTTCGAATCCGGGGTGACCCTGGCAGTGAATCACGGTGGCGATAGCGACAGCACAGGAAGCATCGCCGGCCAGATCCTTGGCTCCATTCTCGGAGTTGCCTCTATCCCAAATCGCTGGCTCAACAGGCTTGAGTTGAGAGACACAATCGACGTCATAAGCCGAGACCTGCACTCGATCTCTCATGGCAGCAGGTTCGAGCTCAGCCACACTGCATTGCGGCACCGATATCCGCCCAACTAGATCCCGATGGAGACGAAGGACCCACCTCCTACAAAGTTATGCAGAAGCTCATGAGCTGACTGCACATAAGCAGTAACCCTTCGTCTGACGCGGTGATGGTCATAGTGCTGGGGCTGACCTCAGGCAGCAGAGGGGCCGCTAGGCCGTAACCCCCTAGGCTATACTGCACCCAGAAGCTTGGATGTCGACCCTCAATGCCGCTAGACACTAAGCGCTTGCAAGTATCTGCTCCCGCTCCTCACCGACACCCCCAGCCTCTCGTCGCCTCTGCCTTGCTCATGCTCCCGTCGTTAAGGCGTGGCCACCAACATCGAGGAGGTGCCTCTCGTCGATCCACGAGTGACCGCAAAGAGCCTGATAGAGTGGCCTTGACCTACCAAACAACTTCACTTGCTGTCAGTACGGCTTGTCTGGAGGCGTTTTCTATCCGGGTTCCCACTGCGGCTTGGGAAGATTTCTTCGTTCCGCCCGGCTGAGACGACGGCGATTGCGTGGACATCTGAGATGCGATCAGCCAGGTCTGTGGGAATTGGACCTCTGATTGTGATCGTATATTCGTCTCTCATCTATGTTTGGCCGCCGAACCCTGATCTGAACACCAATGATCTTGCCGTCGTCGCAATGTATACGTAGCGTGCCACCATCCCTCGAAGTGGACGAACGGTTCTAGGCTCCGGATTCGCGAAAAGGTGGCCTACGTAAATCCGTGGCGAAGATTGGTTCCTGTATTTTCGAGGCGTACACAGCATCTACAATAGAGGCTAGATTCGACGGGAAAAACCTATTCACAGTGAATACCTATTGACTCCTCCAATAGACTATATATATGGGAGAAGACGCACAGCAAACCAAGGCAGACGGCAGAGAGCCACCCATACCCGGCAACGCGTTTGCGTCGGTCGGGGTGGCTTCGACGAGGGGTTCGCAAAGTCTTTACCCCAAGTCAATCGCAGTGGACCGTTTAATAATGAGAAGCGTCAGGACCCTGGGAGTGACCCGGTTCCAACTGGCGAAACTGTTAGGCTGCTCAAACCCCAGTATGATATTCCGCGCCTGGCACAGGATGCAGGGTTGCGGTTTGTCTAGCCCGAGAGACGTGATCGCCATGGCCTATCAACGTTGGCTGGCAACCCAGGGCGAGCCCGCGCTAGGCTCTGAACTCTACTTCTAGCGTGTCCTTACCAACGACCACGGCCTTAAGGATCTCCTGTAGGCGGGCTTTCTGCACCCGGACATCCAGCCGGCCAAAGTCCTCCACGAAAGAACGTATCGCCACAGGCATTCGCTCCGCCGCCGACGCCCTACCCTGCTGCTGTTTTAGCCAGGCGTCCAGATCGGCCTTCCTGCCCTCCAGCTCCACCTTCTGAGTCCTCAGTCCCTCGTTGGCCTTGATGAACTCACCTTCACTCAGTACGTCGCGCTTGAGCAAGTCCAGGTGCTGCATGAACTGGGTCTCGATGGCCGACAAGCTTCTGTTTGCTGCCTTGAGCTCGGCTTCCTTCTTGCCCAGCTCTCGGCTCTTAGCAGCTTGCATGTGCTCGCGTACTTTCTCAGGATCGGAGAACTGCCCAAGGTAATCGAGCACAGCTTCCTCGAGCCGTTGAGCCGCGTGGCCATTGTAGGTGGCACACATCTCCCGAGACCTCATGGCTCTGGAGCAGTAGTAGTTCCGGTATCGTTTGCCTCTCCACATGGAGCCGGTCTTCCCCGACATGGGTCCACCGCAGTTCCCGCACCTGGCGATGCCGCCAAGTAGGTATGTACTTGAGTGTGCCCTGCCCCTCGATGACTCCCGCCTGATGGCAAGCCTCTGCTGCAACCTATCCCATTCGTCCTTGGACAGGATCGCAGGAAAGAACTCTGGGACTGTGATCAACTCTTCCTGAGGATTCCCTTTCCTCGGACGCTTCCCATATGCCAGGGTCCCCATCAACGCTTCGTTCCTAAGGATCCTCTGGATGGTATAGGAGGCGAAGGGCCTTCCTTCTTTCGAGCGATGTCCTCTCTCATTTAACTTGTCGGCGATGCTCTTGTACCCGACGTTCTCGTCAACAGCCAGGCGGTACATCTCCCTGACTACCGGTCCTTCGATTGGATCGATCTCCCATTGGACTTCCCTGCCCTCGTACGTTTTCCGAAGTCCGTACGGTGCCCTGGCTGCATGAACACCTTTCTGCACTGCACGTCCCATGTTTGCCCTCACTCGTTCTGAGGTTCTTCGGCTCTCGGCTCCCGCCATCCCAGCTTTGAGAAGGAGCAGTAGTTCTTCCCTGATGTCCTCGTCGGTGGCCACGACCTGCACTCCATGGTCCTGGAGCTCCCAGTATCGCTGGAGTATCTCACGAGGGTTTCTGCCGAACCGGTCGAGGAACTGCACGACCACGACATCGGCTCCACCCTGCAGAACAAATTCGACCATGCTCCGATACTCTTGGCGATCGTCGCGGCGACCGGAGACGACATCGACGAAGGTGGAGACCGGGGTCAGGTCGGAGCGGTCGCAGTAGCTCTGGACGTGAGCTTCCTGTGTCTCGAGAGAACTATGTTGCTCTCCTGCCTGACCGGGTGTGGAGACACGGAGGTAGCCAACGGCGCGTTTGGTGGAGATGGTGGTGATTGTCATGGCAGACTCCATTGTCAGAATCATACCATAATATCACTCTCACTACGACGAGGTCGCTGGTTCGAGTCCAGTCACCCCGACCAATTTTTTCTACTGATATCGTTTCTGCAAATGCCTCGCATCCTCTCCACGTCTCCGTATCGTCACATCGATTCCCTGTCATTGTCGACGCTCAGTTCCAGTGTTCTCCCGTGCGGGAGCGTCGACTCCGCCGTTTCGAATCCGGTTGGGGTCGCCAAAGTACTATTTCACGAAAACTCCCCTAGCTGAGCTGACGCAAGGCTTGAGCGGGCCTCCCTAGCCCCGTCGCCACTCGACTACTACGTCGGGTAGATTTGCGTACCCTCATCCACAGAATCTTCGCCGCCTATCAGACTCCTCAGATATAATGGCCCCGTCTCGCACTTCTAGGAGGCTCTGAAGGCATGACGAAGACCGCCAAGACACGACGCATCCTCATCAATGACGATGGCTGGATCATGAGCGAAGCCGAGCCTCCTCTGACTGTTAACGACCTGAAGAAGAGAATGGTCGATACCTATCAAGGCTCACCCGTCGGCGCCCTGCTCTGGTGCGTCGGGAATCGCGAGGTCTTTAGCTATGAAACTAAGGTCGGAGAGGCGTTTGGACAGGACTTCGAGGGGCTCGGCAACGCCATCGATCGAAAGCATGCCGAGAACCTCAAGCGACTGATTGATGAGTGTGGTGGGCCGCTGACGGCCATGGTGGATCTCTGTCATGAGGCGGGCATCGACATATTTCCTTCAGTCAGGATGAATAGCCACTACGAGGCCGATCCCAGCGCCCCCACCTCGGGGCGCTTCAGAAACGAACATCCTGAGGTTCTCATCGGCCAGCCTGATGAGGTGTTCCCGACAGGTAGCATGCGATGGGGTATCCGGACGGGCCTGGACTACACCCATCAGGCGGTCAGGGCCCATATGGCCGCCATCATCAACGAGCTTTTCGAGAGTTTCGATGTCGACGGCGTGGAGTTGGACTTCATGCGCCATCCGACTTTCTTCAAGATCGAGGACGCATACGCGAACCGATATCTGATGACCGATCTCGTGAGGCGGGTGCGCCGGCGCATGGACGAGGTGAGTAGCGTGACGGGCCGGAGTATCGATCTGGCGGTGCGCGTCCCCCCTACACTGGCGGACTCGGCGCGTATCGGTCTCGACGTGAAGCAGTGGATGGCCGAAGGCCTGGTGGATATAGTCATCGCCGGTGGCGGTTTCATTCCGGGTGACGCAGACCACCTTGTATTTGTGTTTGCTGTCGGCCTTAAGCGTGGCTTCCACGTCTTCCGGTGGGGTGCCG
>CAJWER010000197.1 GCA_913030785.1 uncultured Chloroflexota bacterium
CTGCCCCTTAGGGGAGAGTTCGTGGTAGCGCTCAGCAAGGTCCGCCTCGGTGAATGTCAGCTCACCCTGATAGCCGTCGACAGTGGGGGCGTCGGCAGTGTGTCCATCTGCCCATAGCAGCGGGCAGCCGTAGTTTGCAGCCGCTGAAGTGAGTGCTTTGCGCATCTCGAAGTTGGCCCACTCGGGAAGTCCTGTGATGCGAGGAATCGGACCCCAGGGCAAGTCCCACTCAGGGAGTACCTGCTTGCCTATCCAGTCGCCAAGCACACTCCAGTCGGTGATATCGGCCATCTTGCACTCGACGTGAACATGGATGTTGGGGGCGCGGTTTGAGGGGATATGCAAGCCCCAGAAGGGAGCCCATCCAGTTAGGGCAGAGGCAAGTGCCGAGAGGCCGGACTCGCGGTTGGTGACCAGTGAGGTGTAGGAATTGGAGAAGCATACAGCGTTGGACTCGGCCCACGAGCCGATGCCCTCTCCTGTGTCCACGCCCCTGTCGTAGGGCGTGCAGGACAGAGTCGCCTCGATTCCGAGGTTCGAATACGCATGCACGATTTCGAACTGCTGCTCCAGGAAGCCTGGGTGGTCGATGCCCATCTCCTCCATGCGCTCGTGGTCGCAGCCAGCGGAGTTCAGGGTCGTCGGGATTGCTACCTTGCCCTCAGGGTCACCGGCGAGGTCCGAGAGGAAGCGGCGCAGTCCGTGTCCGCCGGTGATCACGCTCACCCCCGAGACATGCGCGTGCTCCACGCGAACGAACTCGCTGGCTCCCGCTGTAGATGCCAGATCCACCACTAAGCGAGCGGCCTTCTGCTTAGTCGGGCCATGCCCGCCTTCGAGCATCGAGCGCAGGTCATCTGGGATGTCCACGCCTAACTCCCGTATGGTGGTCCCCTTCAATACGACGCAATCGGATTATCGAATCGGTTCTTTTCAAATCGGGTTGCTGGGTGGCATTTGCACCGAGATTGGCGAGAATATGGGCACTAGTCGCCATCGGCACGCTGCCGCTGAGCCTCGATGGCCACTACGGCCATCGGCGCCTGTAGGTTGTAAGAGGGGACGAAGCCGCTCATCGGTATGCGGACCACGAGGTCCGATGCAGCGAGCATATCATCAGGAATCCCGTCATGCTCGCCGCCCACGATCAGCATCACATCACCAGTCAGGTCAGCATCCCACGGGTCGGCTTGGCCGCTGTCCTCGACTGCTATCACCCTGAACCCAGAAGCCTTGGCTGAATCGATGGCTTGCGAGCCGTCAACCCAGTGCACGGGCATGAACCGGTGGGCCTTCATAGAGGCGCGCAGGGCCGCCTTGCGCTCGCTGTGGTTTAGTTGGCAGTCAACGAACACGGCATCAGCGCCGCTGACCTCAGCGGTGCGGATGGTGAAGCCAATGTTGACCGGGTAGCGCGCCCCGGCGAGCATCCAGACCAGTCCGCCTCGTTCGAGTACTTCTTCGAGGCTCGCGTCGGGATTGCGGCCGACCAGTGCGAGCACCTCTGGGGGCTCGTCGTGGGTGTCCCTAGCCATCCTCCAGACATCACTGCTGGAGCCTTCCCTGACAGGAATCCCTCTCTCCTCAGCGATGGCCCTCAGGCGCGCCACTCCTGGGTTCTGGGAGTCACGGCGCACCAGCAGGAGTGAAATCTCCTCATCGGCGTCGAAAGCATCGCTTACCTCGTCGACGCCGCACCTCTGCATGGAGCCAGATGGGGGCCTGTAATACAAAGGCTGAACCCACGGGAGTCTACTCGTCTTCACCCGAGAGGTTCGCATTGATCTGCTGGAGGATGTCCCTGATTTCAACAAGAACGTCATTGGACGGTGACTCCGGGGCGGCGATCGCTACGACAGCACTCTGTGTGAGGGACAACGAGTCGCGCTGCTTGAGGATGATGTCGCGGAACTTGGGTCCGTCCTTGACGCCCGTGAGGTAGAATGGGGTCGAGCCCGCGGTCTCGAACGACATCTTGACCACTCCGAGAGCGTTCAGGATTGGTCCCTCGTGTATTTGGACGTCAGTGAGCATGTCGAGAGGTATGTTCTGCTGCTTCTTGAACAGCCATCCCATGCGGATATTGATCGATCGATTGGTCAGGGCGCAGGCCAGGTGCTCGAACTGCTTCCGGTGAACCAGCCAACCGAACGGCAACCAGATAATCAGCAGAGGTATGCCGATGAAGCTCACTGTCAGAGTAAACATTGCCGAAAGCCACCAGTATACTATCACCTTCCTGTTGAAATCCACCGAAAAGATATGTCCGCTGTCCGCGTATCCCTCTGCCATGCGTGCTCCATTCCAGTCCTTCTATTCAAGCCATCCATAGCGGTTTCAGCGCTTGGCTGCCAGAGGTTGCCTCCAGCCCTGGCCGAACGCTCGCTCACTGACTCGCGGGGCCGGTGGCATCTGCCAGCGCTTGTGCTCGCTGGCGTTGAGTTTGCCCTCGACCCACGCCACTGTGTCCTCGTCATAGCCCTGAGCGGCGATGCTCTCGGGCGAAGCCATGTCTTCGATGAGAGCGTGGAGGATGGCGTCGAGCGTGGCGTAGGGGGGGAGGCTGTCCTGGTCGACCTGGTCGGGGGCGAGCTCGGCTGAGGGTGGCTTGGTGATGGTGGACTCGGTGATTGGAGGCGGGTTGCCCATGGATTCAGCGTCGACGTTGATGGCCCGGGCCAGCTCGTAGACCTGGGTCTTGTAGAGGTCTCCGAGAGGCGCGTAGCCTCCGTTCATATCGCCGTACAGGGTGCAGTATCCTTGAGCAAGTTCGGACTTATTTCCCGTGGCGATTGCCATCGCCGAGCGCGAGTTGGCGATTCCCATCACCAGTAAGCCACGCAATCTCGCCTGGATATTCTCGCCCACCATTGGCGGACCCTCGCTGACTTCGGTATTGAGCCGCTTTTCCGCAACCTCGTGCAGTTCTTCAATTGATAATTCGAGATATTCAATCCCCAGCGCCATCGCAGTCGCTTCGGCATCGTCCTTGCTGTGTTGTGATGAATGGCGACTCGGCATCGAGATGCCGATGACCGAATCTTGACCCAAGGCGCGGGTGGCCAGGCACGCCGCTACCGCCGAATCGATGCCGCCGGACATGCCGAGAACCACTTTTGACAGTCCCGACTTGTGGCAATAATCTCGCAGTCCGATGGTCACGGCAGACAATAAATCGTGCACCGAATCTACTGCCTTGGCCGATTCACCCTCTACACCTGATTCGATAATCTGCTCATCTCCAGCGGCGATGAAATCAGCAGCATCGGCGGAGGAAGACTCCTCGGTTATCCACACTGATGCGGAGAAGTCATCGAGGTCGACCAGCAATACCCCTTCGACCCAGCCCGGCGCCGACACCACTTCTCCGCCCGGCAACGCGGCCAGAGAATGGCCATCGAATAACAGGTCGTCATTTCCCCCGACCTGATTGGCGAGAAGAAAAGGATGACCAAGAGTTTGTGCCGCGGCCCGAGCCACGGTCAGTCGTGAACTCTGTTTAGTCGCATGAAATGGCGAGGATGAGAGATTGACGGTCGCCACCAGTTCAACCCCCTGGCCGGTCCATGCCGCCAATTGTTCAATCGGGTCGGTCTGATAATCTGACGGCACCAGTCCGGCATGTTGCCAAGCGTCTTCACAGATTGTCACCCCGAGATCGAGCCCGCCCAAGCCACGTACGATTCCAGGTCGGCTGTCGGGCGAGAAATAGCGCGCCTCATCGAATACTTCGTAGGTCGGCAGTAATTGTTTGCGGGTAACCTCACGTACCGCCCCATCGTAATCGATTCGCAAGGCACCATTGCCCGGGAGCTGACGCGGCTTCCGGGGCACAGGCGAGCCGACCAGTAGAGGAATCGGGGTGGAGATTGTGCCGGCCGCCTCAATGCAGGCGGAGATGAAATCATCCTGTAGTAATAGGTCGCGTGGAGGGTAGCCGGAGATGGCTAATTCGGTCGCAACCGCGGCGACCGCACCCGCATCTGCAGCCAATACCAGTAGAGTCTCGAGTCGTTTGACATTTCCAGCCAGATCACCGACGGTCGGATTTAACTGCAACAAAGCGATTTTTCGCGCCATCAAACCACCTATGCATATCCCGAATCATCGGCCGAATGCCACTGGCCGTCTTCTCCCATCCGCCACCAATATCCTTCGTCATTCTTCTTCCACCAGTGGCCGTTGCCATCCTGGACCCAGTCCTTACCCACATCACCATCACCCACAGGCGATCCTGTACCAGCACCCCCGGTTCCACCGGCAGAGGTGGTTGCAACAGGCGCCGAGGCAGCCTGTTGCTCGGCTTGGCCATAGGGGTCGGCGGCGGGCTCGGATGTGGTTGGCAAGGCTGGCTGTCCGGCTGACTCACCCGATTGGGTGGGGGCAGAGCCGGTAGAGGTTGACTGGAGAATCGCTGATGCCGACTCGGCCGAGTATATCTGGTCATATTCGGCCGCCTTGGCGGCAATTCTCGACGCTTGGACATCGGCCTCAACCTGCTCGGATTCTTCATCTCCCTCTTCATCGAAGTCATCCCAATAATCGTTCTCCCATCCCTTGTCGCGGCGCGAGTTGATATCACGGAGGAACATTAGTAAGACGACTCCTAGGATAGATGAGAGCACCAAGAAGGCGACGAGAATAACCGTGTCAACACCTCCCAAAGAGCCTGACAGCAGGTTATCCTGAGACTTCTGCAGGACATCGATTTCCTCACCCTTCACCGAAGTTCCACCGTTTACGCTCACCTCGATCCATTGAATCCCCATTTCCTCAGGTTGCCAAGAAACCGTCATGGTCTCGGATTGCCCAGGGGCG
This sequence comes from uncultured Chloroflexota bacterium, assembly GCA_913030785.1. Classification (GTDB taxonomy): domain Bacteria; phylum Chloroflexota; class Dehalococcoidia; order Lucifugimonadales; family CAJWER01; genus CAJWER01. The sequence continues at coordinate 4,819 of CAJWER010000197.1, forward strand.
GCCTCGGCGGTGGCGATGTGTAAGGGGAGGCGCTGGCCAGCGAGGTTGACGGCTTCGACCACTACATTGGCGCTACCGCTGGCGGTGCCGACATTATTGATGTCGATCTGCACCACTATCGACTCGCCGACCTCGATGAAAATTCGTTGATACTCGATATCGCCCTCCTCAACACTCCATTTGGCGATTTTCTGTTCTAGCGGCCAAGAGGCGAACGGCGAGTCGAAGGAATTGAAACTATGGTTTGAATCGAAAAGATTTCCAGCGGCATCTTGACCGGTGACCCAGACGTGGAGGGTCAGAGCACTCTCGAGTGAATCCGACTGCAGAACCTCGGCCAGATTCAAATTGGTGGTGGCCGATAATTGTAGACTGGCTAAAGTGCCACTAGGGATGATCAATGTCGATGTTCCCTCGGCTATCATCACTCCCTTCGGATCTTCCCCCTCGGTCACCAACCACTGTAGTCTTAATGAATCTGGGTCGATTTCCTGGGTCTCGGCAATGCGTAAATCGATGGTTACCTCGCCGAGGTCTGCGAGCGGAATGGTTGAATCAAAGCGCGGTGTGACCACTTCGACCGGACGTGGGCCATCTCCGTCGACAACTATCCAAAACAGTGCGGTCTGGCCATCAGTGACATCATTTCCCTGAGGTGGAAGTCCTGTCAAACCCCAGGAGAGTGCGTGACTTCCGCTCTCCCAAGGACCTTCGATGGAGATATAGAAAGAACCGTTTTGCGATACTGCAATCAATTCTTGTCCGGCGAGTTTGAATTCGACCTGAACGCTGAACTCAGGGACCTGCCCAGACTCAGCAAAGGTAGTGGAACCTTGAATCTGGATGGGCGAGCCGGGTGACAGCCATGCCCCTTCGCTGGTAGAAACTCCAAATGGGAC
>CAJWER010000198.1 GCA_913030785.1 uncultured Chloroflexota bacterium
ATCCGGCTTCCGGATCCGCCCCACGACCTTCACGAGCGCGCCGGCAACATGCCCCTTGCGCATCTCGGGCAGCGTCGCCATCGTCTGATCGTCGGGCCATCCGGTTTGGATGGTCTGACCCGGAGAAGCGGTGAACACCTCTTCGATCGACGCCGTTAGGTCCCTATCCAGATCCACCGCTCCATACGACATCGGATAATCGCCGTCAAATATCAGCATTGATTCTCCTGTAGGACGTTGCTTCAAGGTGAATTAGTCATGCTAAGGAGGCCCCCGACGAAGTATCTGGGGTGAGGCCACGCACTCGTCGAGCGACTTGGTACGTCCCAGCTACCAGACCCGTCGCATGCCGACAAAAAGCCTACGAGAGCGGCCAAGAGTTGGACCCCGCAGCCTCGGTGCTCCACTCCCCCTCAAGCGGATAGCCAGCTTCCTCCCAGTCTGCAATTCCCCCGGCATAGCGCCTCACATTCCCGTATCCAGCCTTCTCAAGCGCCATCAGGGCGTATCTGCTAGCCGCGCAGGTTTCGTGAGAGCAGTAAACAACGATCTCGTCGCCAACGTCCAGGGCGTCAGTCGCGGAGTCCGAAGTATCCACACTGAGCGAGCCGGGGATGTGCTTGGCTCGGAATGCCCACTCGCCCAGCGTCATCACCAGTTTGAAATCGTCCTTCCGATCCAGCTTCTCTTTCAACTCCTCACGGGTAATGAGACTCATGATGCACTCCCTGTGTCATCGACAATTCACGGCGACTTGGAATCGCCTCTCATATAACGCCATTTCCGTTGCGCCGTCTAGAGGGTTGAGACGCTGTCGCCACGATTGAGGCGAGTTGCGGACCAATCAATGCTCCCTCAGCAGGCTCCCGTACCCCGTAACAGGCTCGGAAATTCCGGCCAGGCGTATCGACTTCCATATGCTTGCCTGCACACTGGACACCACCGGTTTTCCAGTCCGCGACTCCAGCTCGTCGAGTATCTCCACCGACCTCACATTGCCGCAGCTCAGAAAAATACCGTCCACCGCCGATACGTCGAACTCCGAAGCGATGCGCAGCGACTCCTCCGGAAGCACCGATCCGCGGTCCAGATTCTCGTAGATGTCCCTAAACCGGAACTCCGGACAGGCAATTCCATGGCTTTGCAGGAATGCCATCTCTCTGTCGGTGGTCTCCTCGTCGTATGGGGTGAGCATCGCAACACTCTTCATTCCCTGCGCGGCCATCGCATCGACGACAGCCTCGCTCGTGGTAGTGATCTTGGCGCCTGGGATAATCCTTCCCATCGTTCGCTTGATCTCGTCGTCGCCGTCCCGGCCATCCATAAAGCTGCCGGTAGTGCACATGTACAGGGCCACATCTGGCGCGGTCGTGGCAAGCTGTCGAGCCGCCAACTCAATGCCCTCATTCATCCCCTCGATCCCGCCCAGAGCGGTGTCTTCAATGAGCAGGCGCGCAGGAATACCGATCACGTCGCCCAGGCCGGCAGTCAGCTTTACAAACTCCGGCTCGAAGATGAGGCACGATGACGGGAGCATAAAGGCTATTTTCGCCCTGGAGCCATACATCGCTCACCTCCCTACCCTGGCCTGATGTCCCACTGAAGTATCGCTTGACGATGTTCGCGGACACCCAAAAAGACATGCGCCATAGATGGTCGCCACGAAGTGGATTACACCCTTACGAATCTCTGCAAACGATTCTCGGCGCCGACCTCCGCCACGTAGATGCTCCCCGCTGGATCGATCCACATGCCGTGTGGATAGCCTTCGAACAACTCGGGGTACTTCTCTTCGTCCCAACGACTCACCTCCCCGCCATCGAGGGTCATCACACGTATGCTCTTCGGAGCGGCCCCCGCAATATAGATGAGCCCGTCGTCGATCACGGAGTCGTTCGGAGCGCCGATGTCATCCCACTCGGTCACATAGCGGCCCTGGTTGTCAAAGATCTGACAACGCTGGTTTTCCCTGTCCATCACGTAGACCCGGTCGTCGTCGTCCACCGTAACATCGTGAGGCAGGTTGAACCCGCCCGGGCCCGTGGCGGGGGTGCCTTCGCCTGTCGTGAAAACGGGATCGCCATGTCCCCACGAGACGATGGCCTCGCCGTCCAGCGTCATGCGATGAACGCGGTTTTGGCCATATCCGTCTGCGACGTACAGGTCTCCCGACTTCGACACTTTGGCTCTGCAAGGCATGTTGAACGGCTGCCCGGGCGCCCCGGTCCGACACGGTGTGCCGATCGTTTGCAACAATTCGCCCGATGTCGCGAATTTCCGAACCGTGTGATCTCGGGCGTCGGCGTGGTAAATTTCGTCGTCTGGACCGATCCACAACCCGTGGGGGGTAACCAGGATCCCTTCCCCCCAAGACCCGGCGAAGGTACCGTCCGGCTCAAAGACCAGTATCGCCCCGCGGATAACTTCCGGGTATGGGTTCTCTCGGCAGGCGGCGTATACCCTGCCCTTTGAGTCTGTGACTACGTCGGATACGACCCACGACCCGCGAAGGTCTACCCAGTTCTCATCTAGCTTGTATGTGTGCCCGGCCGCCTCATACCTGTCGCCCATGGGAGCCCCCGTACTGTCGTGCTATCCGGCCCCTCTCAGGGCGGCCGTGACTTCGACATCCACCGATTGGTCCGCGGAGTCTAGCACTACGCCGTAGATATCGCGCGCCCGCTCTACCGATACCAGCTCGGAGATGATGTCCACGCGGACCGCCTCCGGGTCGCGCTCCTTGGGATCGCCCCAGCCACCGCCGCCGGGCGTCTCGGTGTAGATGGTGTGGTCCTGTAGCACACTGGTTGTGACCTTGGACGGCAACCGTTCGACGCTGCCGTCCGGCGCCACCACATCACACTTGGACGGGGTGGCTTCCAGTCCGCCAAATAGGCCCCAGGGGGGCACCGTCGCGCGGTCGGAGCTGAGGGTCAGGCGCACCTCGTCGCCTACCACCCTCAGCACCCTCGTGATCCCGACGCCGCCTCGGTAGCGGCCGGGGCCCTCGGAGTCCGGCAGAAGGCCGTAACGCTCGATGATCAGCGGGTACGCCACCTCGATCGACTCGACCGGGGCGTTGCGGGTGTTGGTCATGTGGTTCTGGATGGCGTCCATGCCGTCCAGATCGTGCATGGCCCCTTGCCCGCCCGCGTACGTCTCGATGTAGTTGTACAGCACTCCGGTGCGCGGGTCCTTGCCGCCAATGTTCAGCAGGTTCATCGTGCCTGAGGACGCCGCCGCGACCCGCTCGGGAATCGCCTGCGACAGCGCACCCAACAGCACGTCGGTGATACGTTGCGTCGTGATGATGTTGGCGTTGCACACCGCCTGTGGATACACGGCCGACAGCACGCTGCCCTCCCTTACGATGATATCGAAGGGCTCGTAGGCCCCGGCGTTGGGCGGCAGCTCCGGGTCCAGGACCGCCTTAAATACGTAGTAGACACATGCCGCCACCGAGGGCCAGCGGCAGTTAATCGGGCCACGCGCGACATCGTCCGTTGCGGAAAAGTCGGTTGTGATGGAATCGCCCTTGGCCTCGACGGTCACGCGAATCGTGTACGGCGTGTCGGTGATTCCGTCTCCCTCGATCACGTCCTCGTAGCTGTATTTGCCCTTTGGGATTTTGCCCAGGGCGGCCCGCATGCGCCTTTCCGAATAGGCGATCATCTCGCTCAAATACGTTTCGACCATCTCCAGCTGGTACTTGTCCACCAGCTGGTTCAGGCGCCTAGCTCCGGTGACGTTGGCCGCATACTGGGCCATCAGATCACCGCGAACCTCTACCGGCGGCCTCACATTCTGCGAGATCAGAGACCATAGATCGGGATCCAGCTCGCCATTGCGAAATAGCTTGATGGGCGGAATCTGAAGCCCCTCCTGGAATATCTCCTGGACGCCGAAGGGCATGGAGCCCGGCGCAAACCCGCCCATGTCGACGTGGTGCGCCTGATTGGCCGCGATGGCGAACATCTTGCCCTCGTGGAATATAGGCGCGATCAGGCACAGGTCGTTCAGGTGTCCCGGTCCCGCGGGATACGGCATGTTCATCGCGATGGCGTCGCCGGGGCCCAGCGTATCGAAGTCGTACGCGTCCATCGCCGAGCGCACCGCCGACTGCATGGTACCTAAGTGCAGGGGCGTGCCGACCTCGGCCTGCGCGACGACGACGACGTCGCCCGTGGCCGTGTAGAGGGCACAGGACGTGTCGCGCCGGTCCTTGATGTTCGTCGAGTAGCTCGCCCGCACGAGCGCGGCCACCATCTCGTCCGAAATGGAGTAGAAGGAGTTACGCATCACCTCAAGCGTGATCGGGTCGATTCGTGTTTCGTTCACTTTTGCTCCCTCTCCAACAACAGGTTTCCGTACGCATCGACTTTGGCCGTCTGGTCGGGCCACACCACCGTGGTCGAATCGAGCTGCTCAACGATGGCGGGGCCCGAGATCGTATCACCCGGTGACAACTTCGCGCGATCGTAGATCGGTGTCTCGGACGCCGCGTTTTTGAAGTAGACGGTGCGCCGGGCCTTCACCGCGTCGGGTGGGTCTTGAGCCCCGTGGAGAGCGGCCGCCTCCAGCTTCGGCTGCGGCATCGGGGCGATGGCGGTCACGCGCAGGTTCACGATCTCCAGTTGGCTGTCCCTTTGATCGTACCCGTAAAGCCGCCTGTGGGACTCATGGAAGCGCTCGTATATCTCCTCCAGCTCCTCGGCGGTAATCTCGCCAGTACCAACAAGAACCTCGAGCTCGAAGCCCTGGCCTAGATAGCGAATATCCGCCATTCGCATGAGCGTGACACTCTCTCGGCCGAGGCCCTCCTTGCGCATCTGCTCCAGCGCCTCGGCCTCCATCTCCTCGTATCGCGACGAAAGCTCTGCCGGCTCGACGTTCTCCGAAGAGCGCAAGACGGTCCTGACGAAGTCGTCGCGCAGGTCAGACATCAGCAGGCCCAGCGCCGATGTTACTCCTGGCGCAATCGGAACCAGCACACGCGGAATATCCAGCTCCGCGGCCAGCTCGGAGGCGTGTACCGGACCTGCCCCTCCGAACGTGACGAGGGCGAATTCGCGAGGGTCGTAGCCCTTGGCCACCGACACCACACGGATGCCTTTGATCATGCCCGCATTCACGACCCGAATAATGCCGTCTGCCGCCTCCTCGATGGTCATGCCCAAGGGCACCGCCAGCCGTTCGGATATCACCGCTCTGGCTCGATCGACATCCAGTTTGAGCTTGCCGCCCAGGAACCCTTCGGGGCTCAGCCGGCCCAGGACGACATTAGCATCGGTCACCGTTGGTTCGGTTCCGCCACGACCGTAACACGCAGGTCCGGGCTCCGCGCCGGCACTCTGGGGCCCTACGCGCATTGCGCCGCCCGGGTCCACCCAGGCAATACTGCCGCCACCCGCGCCAAGTGTGTGTATATCCACCATCGGTACCTTCACAGGTAGCCGCTCGATCTCGCTGTCCTGGGTCCGGCGGACCTCTCCCCGGTAGCACAGGCTAATGTCGAAACTCGTACCACCCATGTCGACGGAGATGCTGTTTTCCTCGCCTGCCTGATTGGCCAGGGCGACGGAGCCGATGACCCCGGCCGCAGGCCCGGAGAGGATCGTGTGCACGGGCCTCTCGACCGCCGCGTCGGCGCC
>CAJWER010000199.1 GCA_913030785.1 uncultured Chloroflexota bacterium
CTTGTTCTCCTTCACGCCGGACGCCATGCCCCTCCTGGGCGAATCTGACGAGGTCCGCGGCTTCTGGTCGGCAGAAGCGGTCTGGGTCGCTCACGCCGGCGGAATCGCCAGGGCGGTCGCGGAGTGGATAGTCGAGGGCTCGCCATCGCTGGATCTCCGCGAGTGTGACATCAACCGCTTCCACCCCCACGCGCGCACGCGATCGTATTCGCTTGCCCGCGGGGTCGAGCAGTACAGCGAAGGGCCGCAAGTCCATCACCCTCTCGACCAGATGTACACATCGAGAGACATGCGGCTCAGTCCCTTCCACGCGAGGGAGAACGCTCTTGGTGCCGTCTTTTTCGAGAGCGCCGGCTGGGAGATTCCCCAGTGGTACGAGGCCAACGGGTCGCTACTCGACGCCTACGAAGAGCCGTGGCGTGACCGTAAAGGCTGGGCCGCGCGAAACTGGTCGCCCATCGTGGGTGCTGAGCACCGTACAGCACGAGAAAGGGCCGCGATCTTCGACGTCACCGCGATCACAAAGCTCGAGGTCGAGGGACCCGGGACGCTTGCTTTCCTGCAGCACCTGACGGCCAACCAGATGGATCAGCCCGTCGGCCGGGTCACGTACACCTCGGTGTTGGACGAGCAGGGCGCCATCATGTGTGATCTGACGGTGACGAGGCTGGAAACTGACCGCTTCATGGTCATGACCAGCACCGGATACGGCTATCGTGACCTCAAGTGGTTCCGCGACCATATGCCCGACGACGACTCCGTTAGCATCGAGGACGTGAGCAGCGATCTCGGCTGTCTGTGCCTGTGGGGACCCAGGGCCCGCGACATCATGGCCGCGGTGAGCGACGACGATTTCTCAAATTACGCGTTCCCCTATCGAGGCGCGCGCTACGTAACCATAGTCGGGGTCCGCGTGCTTGCTATCAGGCTCTCCTATGTAGGAGAGCTCGGCTGGGAGCTGTACGTGCCCAACGAGCACGGCGCCGCACTGTGGGACGCGCTGTGGGAGGCAGGTCGTCCCCACGGACTCATTGCCGCCGGCTCCGGCGCATTCACATCCATGAGGATCGAGAAGGGCTATCGCCTGTGGGGTACCGATATTCACACCGAATACAACCCCTACGAGGCCGGTCTTGGATTCGCGGTGCGGCGTAACAAGGGTGATTTCATCGGCGAGGATGCCCTTGTGGCCGCCCGGAAGACCGGCATCGGGCAGATGCTCTGCTGTCTCACGCTCGAGGACCCGACTGCCGTGGTCATGGGCTCCGAGCCTATGATGCTTGGGGATCAGGTGCTCGGGTTCGTCACGAGCGCCGACTACGGCTACACTATCGGCAAGGGAATCGTCTACGGCTACCTGCCCATCGCATATTCAGAGCCTGGGACGAGGCTCGATATCATGTACTTCAACGAACGGTATCCCGCCACTGTCGTAGAGGAGCCCTTGTACGACCCCGACGGCGCCAAAATGAGGGCATAAGTGATGACGCAATCGATCGTCGCGAGGCTGGCGGGCGGAAAGAAGCTCCTGCTCGACGGCGGCACGGGCTCCGAGCTTCAGAGACGCGGCGTCAACATCTCCAAACGGGCTGCCGACGGTGGGCTCGGCGCCTGGTCGGCCACGGCCAACGTCGATGCGCCTGACGTCGTCCGAGCGGTCCACGAAGACTATCTCCGGTCAGGCGCCGACATCATCACGACCAATAGCTTCTGGTCCAACCGCACCCGTCTGGGCCGCATCGGCCAGGCGGACCGAATGGAGGAGTACACGCGGATATCCGTAGAGCTGGCCCGCGAAGCCGTCGACGCGATCGGTTCCGACGCCTATGTTGCGGGCAGTATGGCCCCTCCGGACGGCAGACCGAAACCCGGCAATGCCGTGTCCTCCGCCGACCTGGCCACGGAGTTCACGGACCAGGCCGCCGTCCTCGCCGAGGCAGGCGCAGATCTGATCCTGCTTGAGTACGTCAGCTCCATCGACGAGGCAACAACACTGGTCACCGCCGCCGCCAAGACTGGGCTGCCGGTCTTCCTCGGCCTAAAACACTTCGACGGAGCCGGCACATTGCGCTCCAAGGAGAGCGCCATCGGGGCCGTCGACGCCGTCGCGACCCTGCCGGTCGCAGCGGTCCTGGACATGTGCAGCCCTCCAGATGAGATTACCGCCGTTCTCCCCCAGCTGCGATCGGCATTCGAAGGCCCGCTTGGCGCATATGCCAACATCGGCTACGGCCAGGACCCGAATGCCCGCGGCGACACCACCAAGCAGTGGCACCGCATCGACATCGGCGCCAATACCCCAGGCCGGTACGCAGACTATGCCCGGGGTTGGCTCGCCGAGGGCGCCCAGATCATCGGAGGCTGCTGCGCCTCCACCCCCGAGCACATCGCCGCCCTACGGGCCCTGATTCCTACCACCGGGCACTAGGGAGAGAAGTTGAGATGAGGCAGCCCCTCGAACTTACCGTCCGGCCACGGCAAACACGGTCACTCTCTGAGCTGTCCAGCGACGAGGTCGTGGCAACAATCGAGGCCGATCTCCGAAGAGCCTATCCGCCCCAGGGTGCGGCCATCTCCGAGTCAGACGGCCCTGACGCGATTTGGCGAGTCACCGGCATTCCGGACAAGTACTTCAACAACGTCACCTACGCTAGTTGGCGATCCGCAGAGGCGGCTGACCACGTGGGCGACATGATCGACGAGCTTGACGGCCACGGAGTCGACTACAGCTGGTGGATTGGCCCTTCCAGCTCCCCTGCCGAGCTCCCCGAGCTGCTAGAGGAGCTAGGCATGGTGTATCAGGAAGACTTTCCGGGCATGGCGATAGACCTTCGGACATTACCTGATGAGGTTTCAGCCGTAGGTGGCCTGGAAATATCTCGCGTTGATGACGCTGAGGGCCTTGCTCGCTTCTCCCACGCCTTCACCGTCGCGACCGACTCCGACCCTGCGGTTGAGCCCGGATTTTTCCGCCTGCTCACTGCGTCGGGCTACGGAGAGTCCGACCATTGGAGCCACTATACGGGGGCGATCAACGGGGAGGTTGTCGCAACCGCGTCGGCCTTCACCGGAGCCGGTGTAGCTGGAATCTATTGGGTCGCAACGATGCCGACCGAACGCCGACGGGGGATCGCCACGACCCTCGTCAGACACGTCCTTCAACTGGCACGAGCCGCCGGATTTACCATCGCCACGCTCCAATCGTCCGAGGAGGGCCTGGGCCTGTACCAGGGGCTTGGCTTCCGCGAATACTGCCGCTTCCCCTTCTACGTCGGTCACCCACTTCGCTAACAACGAGCCGGTTGAGGTCACACTTGGACCGGTGCAGAGGTCTCCCAACTACTCCAAAACCCCGAATGAAGCGAATGAACAGGAGCGCGGAAGTCGATGCCTGGTTCGCGGCGTTCGAGCATCCGCTCAAGGATGCGATGCTGCTCGTCAGGGACATTATCCTGAGGCAGACGACCGCATGACCAAGGTCGTGAATTGGAGCACACCGACGCTAGTTTTCAAGGTCAATCTCGCAAGCCTGCAACCTCTCAGCAAGAGGTTCGTGAGCCTGATGTTCCATCGCGGATCGGACGTGCCGGGCGATCACCCATTCCCAGAAGGTGACGCGCCGTGTGGGCGGCGCAGTGGCAGGCACCGCGGGCATCGACTCCGTCTTCTACCTCTCGGGTGTTCTGGTACTTTTCGGGGGATCACTGCTATATTTCAAACAAGCGCGACCTACTCTGTAGCACCTCATTTGATAAATAATGCGAATATCAACCTATTAGTCACCCCACATGCCCCTGCCTCTGGGGTCACGAGGGGTGGGGTTCCCGTGTGCTTAGCATAATACCTTTGTAGATTGGCTCCGTTAGCAGATATCCTGGAGAAATTAATGTTTACCAGACTGTACACTGGCGAAGACGGACAGTCCCACTTCGAGGAGATTGATATGGACGTCGGGCAATTTCCGTGGGGTGAATTGAAAACGGCGACGGGAATCATGTTTAGAAAGGACGAGCCCGGCAAATTCATAGACTGGCATCCCGCCCCGAGGCGTCAGTTCATAGTCACCCTGTCCGGACTTGTCGAGATCGGACTCGGCGACGGAACCATACGCCAGTTCGGAACGGGGGATGTCATGCTGGCTGATGACACCACGGGGCACGGTCACACAACACTGGTTGTCGGCGACGTGATCAGGATATCGGTGGCTATACCCATCGACTGACCACCGGCAACAACGACCATGGCACGGCCTTAGTTCCGCTGCCTGGTTTGCCCAGGTAAACAACAGCCAGGGCAGCCACTATCTCCTTGACTTTCAGGCTTATACTGCCCCCAGAGGCAGGGTGGTGCGGGGTAGATGAGACATACGGCTGTACAGGTACTCGGGTTTTTGCTGCTTGCGGTAGTGGTGGCGTGTGGTGGTGGTACGTCTGAGGCTGATATTGATACCAATGTGGTCGGGGAGAACGGCATCGCCATCCGCGAGTTGCCTCCGGCAGTCGGTGGCCTGGGGGGGGCCTTTGACCAGTACGTGAACGTATTTGGCGTGCATATCGTCGCGACCAACGGCGTTCCACGCGACAGGCTGTTGCACGCAGCAAACGTGATGGCGCAGTACCTCGATAATGACCGCAACTCACTGCCGGACCACCCGATGGTGGTCGAGCAGATGGTCACGCATGACGCGGTCATCATCATGCCGGCGACCCAGTCAGATGCGCTACTTTTGTACCTCAAGCTACCTCTGCACATGCTGCGAGCTGGCGTGGGGCAGGAGCTCTACGGGGAGGAGACGGTGCCGCCGGGGCAGGCCGGCACCTTTGGCAGATTCGACGCGTCACTGGAGGAAATCCTGCACCTCATACAGAACGCTGGTTACGCGCAGGCCTATCCGGAAACGTTCGACTCGACGCATGAGTCCGAGTTGTTGCGTCTGAGCGACCAAGCGCGAGGTGGCACATTCGATGCTCCACCCGCGACTTACCCTGCTGAGGCGTGGTTCCACTATGATGACGAAACGTGCGACCGTGCCTGCAATGCCGATGAATACTTCTACTGGGCGTTGACGACACTCCTCGGGGGGCAGGCGGACCGCTGCGATGAAATCGCGCGTGAGTGGGAACCATGCACCGCAGAGCAGCTTCGCAAGGTTGACCCCGAAATAGTAGCGCTGCTGACCGACCCGCAGTGGAAGCTGCCGACGAAATTGCCGGACGGCAGCTATCAGGGTGTTCTGCCTGAGCCACAGAACCTCGGCGACACCCCCGGGCTACTCGCGAGGGACGGAGTTTCGCCACTCAATCTAATAATTGGCGGAGCGGTTGCGGTTGCCATCGGTACTGTCCTCGCCGTCCTGTGGTATCGCCGCCGTGGCAGCGACGGGGCGGAGTGAGTCACTCGCAGGATCATCCGCCGGCAGCCAAATGGTGTCAGAGATGAAGTGTCCGTAGCCTTGTCAGCCGCGGGCAGCATCCTCGCTATCCACCTGCTAGCCCAGTCGCCCTAGCTGCTACCAACCCAGCCTAAGCCCTAGCCCCTTTCCTTTGTCCCTAGGCTATACTGCCGACAGAGGCAGCGTCGTGCTCGTCCATGTTAGAGCGGAAACTCTCT
>CAJWER010000200.1 GCA_913030785.1 uncultured Chloroflexota bacterium
TGAGATGCGAAGCACCTGCCTCTGGAGCGCGATCCTGTTCTGTTTCAGTTGTTCCAGCAACGGAAATATGGACCTGGACGACGACTCCACCGCTAACAGTGACACCCAAACAGACAGTGCGACGGATACTGGTCCAGACACTGGAAACGGCCTGGAGCCGGCAGGTGACTACAGCCAGGCTGGACCCTGGACCCCGGGCCACCTGGAGAAGACCATCACCGGGTCCACGGGCAGCACCCTCTACATTGACACCTGGTTTCCCTCGAGCGAGAGCGGATCAGACCACCACTACTACGGCTGGAGCAACTGGGGCTTCGACGGCGAAGCCTACTCCGGCCTCTCCCCAGACTGTAGTGAGCCACGCCCGGTCATGGTGCACAGCCATGGCAACGGCTCGATTCGCTGGGAGATGTTCTACCTCCAGGAATTCCTCTCCACCCACGGCTGGATCATTGCGGCTCCAGACCACGAGGGAAACACCCTCTACAACGACATTGAAGACTTTGGGACCCTGGCGTGGCAGCGCCCACTGGACGTCCAGGACACCTTCAACTGGCTGGTCAGCGAAGGCAACGACCCTTCCAGCGATCTCTACGGATGCATCGACGAGGACGCGGGATACGCAGTCGCTGGCTACTCCTTCGGTGGATACACAGCGCTGGCAACTGCCGGCGCCCTGGTCAACGAAGGAACCACGCCTTCCCATGACTTGGGGGATGAGCGGGTCTGGGCAGTCCTAAGCCTGGCGCCCTGGAATGCCTACGGCCTGTTGACCACCGGAACCAGCGAGATCGCCGTCCCCGCCCTCACCCTGGGGGGTGAGAGGGATGCAACCGTCGGCACCCAGTTCCAGGCTCTACACAGCCATATTGAGAGCACGCCTCGGGCCATGGGAAGCTTTCCCAACGCCGGGCACTACAGCTTCACTCCCATCTACTGTTCCGGCCTGGGAGATGGCTGCGGGCCCAATTTCATCGAGGCCGATCTCTTCACAGGCATTGTGAAGACCTCAGTGCTTGCCGCCTTGGAGCACGTACGCGGGCGAAGTGGCGCCATCGAACAGATGCCAGCGGAATCCGAGGAACTGGCCTGGGAGATGGTGGACTAGACAGCAACCCCCTGATTCAGCAACTGTCGGGTTTTCACGCTGAGAATTCAGTGCTCCTCTACTCGCGCCACCTCGTATCGCTGCTGTAGCATGGACAGGCACGGGAGTGGTCATGGCACGATGCATCCTCCTTCTTCTCTTGATCGGGTGCGTTGGTGAAAAGGACGCCGATCCTGTAGACACCTCGCCGGTGGATGCCGACGGGGATGGATACATGGCCGCCGAAGACTGTGATGACGAGAATCCAGATGTGAACCCCGACAGCACCGAGGTCTGTGACGAGGCGAATGTCGACGAGGATTGCAATGGCCTGGCCGATGATGAAGACCCGGATGTAGACACCACCACCTACCTGACCTGGTACCTGGACTTTGACGAAGATGGCGTCGGGGCCAAGACATCTCAGCGAACCCCGGAGGACGCCTGTGATCCACCGGGGGAGAACTGGGTAGACAACACTGGCGACTGCGAGGACAACGACCCGGATCTCGGCTCCGCAGCTGAAGACTGGGATTGCGACGGGACCCTGAAAGACGACGACTGCAGCGACTATGACCCCGATCGCAACAACCGGGACGACGATGGCGACGGGTTCACCACCTGTGACGGAGACTGCAACGACCTGGCGCCATCGATCCACCCTGATGCCAGCGAAATCTGTAACGCCGGTGTCGACCAGAACTGCAACGGACTGGTGGACTGTGAAGACGCGGAGTGTGCCAGCTGGCCGACCTGCTACGAGTCCGATTGTGGGGACGGCGAGGACAATGACGACGATGGCTGGGTGGACTGCACAGACGACGAGTGCGCGGGGCTGGGCAGCTGCCGCATCATGGTTGCCCAGGTGCACGGCGGCACACTGGAGCACAACCTGTACCGCCATTCCTCGGGCTGGGAGGCAGATCTCAGCGGCATAAAATCAAGCTTTCAGATCTGCCACAGCGCCACCGCCAACGGCGGCACCTATACCTTCTACGTGAGCGCGATGTACGCTTTCAACACCGACTGGGGCTCCGGCTGGAGCGTTCTCAACGATCAGCTTGTGGCCCGAGAGGTGTGGGGTACCGTCAAGCTCTATGAAAACTCAGACACCTTGCAGTGCAACTGGAAGGTAGACACCGTAGCGCTGGGCCGAACGAGCTCGCAGGAGCAGGGAAACCCCACCAACCACCTGGCCCGCTACAATTTCGGTACAACCGGAGCCTGCGGACTGGATTCCTCCTTCCTGCCCACCAACCTGACACCACAGAGCGGGTGGGGCCTCCTGGACACCAGCGCAGCGAATCCCTGGTATGCCGCTGCCCACAGCACCCTGGGGAGCAGTCTTGCCGCGACCCTGCTGAACAGCCAACAGTACTCAAACTCCTCCACCACGTGGCTCGCTACAGCCTGGGAGAATGGCATCTGGAACTACTGGGCCTCCGGTGACAAGACCTACTACCAGTCGACTCGGACCGCTACCTGGGAGGTGGCCGAGCCCTACTACCTCGCTGGCCAGTCCTACCGCGTCGAGGTGCCATGTGGAGACCCCTCAATTGAACCGGGTACCTGGCACATGGACTCGGACGGTGACGGTTACGGCGACTACACGCGCAGCGTCATTGCGTGCCAGCCCCCCTCGGCCTACGTGGCCGATGCAAGCGACAGCGACGACACTGACGCCACAAGCCACTGACCGTCCCGAGCCTTCACTGATCTCCCTCATGGTGGTATACCCCCTCCGCCTCGAGCACCGGCCGGCCCTCGTGCGGCAGAGCCCCAACGCGTGCACGGTCGGCCACTCGCACCTCGACAGGTGCTTCTGCCCCCCCCCCAAACACGGGCGCGCTCTTGGCACAGCGCTGCGCTCGACAGTGTCGACGCCTCGGTGCTGCTGAAGGTTTGAGTCTCAGGGCTCGGGTCCGGGCGCGTCGAGACGGCGCTGGCGTGTCCTCTTTGACCTGTCGCCGTGGGCCGTCGAGGTCCCACAGCTCCGTATTTGCCGTGGCCACGACTGTCGCTGCAAACGTCAATGAGATGCGTGCGTCAGGGTTTTGCAGCGTGCGGCGCACCAGAGGCGTCGCAGACCTCGCCCTCTCATATTTGGACGCTACTGACGCGCGGGAGTCCTCGCGAGGGGCGATATATCTCATCGGCGATGCACAGCTCGTGCCCCGCCTAGGTGCGGCCACCTGGAGACCCCTCTTCTCCGCCCCAACCTCCGCCGCTGCAGCCACCACGCGTGCTTGTGCTCGGGTCGAGCCCGGAGTGTGCCCGAGACAGCCAGAAAAGCGACAGCGCTGCCAATGACTGATCCGCTGGTCCTGGCGCAGAACTCCTGCACAAGGACAGCTGAGGCGCGGCCTCAGCTACTTGCCCTGGCGTGCTGCCGAGTGTGTGGGCGCGTCCCGACGGCTGCCGTGCCCGGACGCCGGCGGGAGAGGCGTTTGTTGAAGATTAGAGGGCGTGAGCTGACCACATGGAAGCTGACCATATGGGTGGTCATCGTTGCCGTCTCAGGACCCAGCCTGATTGTGAAGAGGCTGGGCCAGCGGCGTGGTCCTGTGGGCCCACCCACGCGTGCGTGTCAGGGTGCGAGTCGTCGGTAGTGAAAGGCTGGGGCCCCGGCTGATTGGCGGAGGTCGTGTTTTAAGACGTGTGGGCAAACACCCTGCTTTTTGAACCGCTTGTCGCTTGGGCTCGAGAGCGCGCGCTTCTGAACGCCACGCGGCCGCGCTACGCCTCCGCGGCTCCGGTCGAGAGCGAGACGCGGAGCAGGAGCACCCCACCCGGGCGCCGTTTGTGGTTTGATAGATAGATAGATAGAGAGAGAGAGAAACGCGCGGACCAAACCGCGGACGACCCCAGCGGATCGTCACATGCACGCACTCTCTCGCGGACTCGGCACACAATTTGTTTGGGACCCCACGTACGTATCAGGACACTTTTTGGCGCTACAGATATCTAAAGATGCCGGAGCGCACGCCTCTGTTTGGGCTACGGCCGTTGGTGGTCTCGCAGCACATGCATGATCTCCGCGCGATCTCGACTCTCATCAGGGTTGAGATCGCGCGGAGATCGTGTATGTGATGCGAGGCCACCTACGCGGCCATATCCCACTACATAGGCGTGCGCTCCCGCTTCTGTGGATATCTGTAGCGCCAAGAGGTGTCCTCATACGCCCGGGTTGGCGCAACGGCGCTCGGCCGCGCGGGTGGCGTGCTCGAGCGCGGCGGCGGACGGGCGGCGCGTCCGCGGCCATGTGGGCCAAAAGTGAGTTCAAAGCAGGGCATAATGCCCCGCCCAACGTTCGTACCTGCGACCCGAGCACAAGCACGCGTGGTGGCTGCAGCGGCGGAGGTTGGGGCGGCGGCGCGGATGGTTTTCCATATGGTCATGCGCGACAGCGGGAGCCCCCTGGCATTGAGGAAGTAGATCTCCCCTGACTCAGGCCGAACCAGCTTAGGTCTGCCCAGAGCCCCGTATCGCCGCAGACAGGAGACGGCGCTGCTCCCCATGGGGACGAGGCGTTCACGCACGCCCCGGCCATGGATCCGGACCAGCTTGGTCTCCAGTAACAGCGAGGGCTCGGCCAGTGACGTGAGCTCAGACACCCGGAGGCCCGAAGCGTACAGGAGTTCGAGGATGGCGCGATCCCGCCAAAACAGCGGCTTCGAGGCGTCGGGAGCGTCGAGTAGGCGCGTCACCTCGTCTCGCGTCAGGAAGTCCGGCAGCTTGCGGGCGACTCGCGGACTCTCAAGCCGCTCGCTCGGATCGACATCCAGGACTCCCTCCGACAGCAGGAAGCGGAAGTACGTGCGCACCGCCGACTGCGCTCTGCGAATCGATGTCGCCGCGAGCCCTTCTTCCTTGAGCGCGAACACCCACTCCCGCAGCAGCTCAGGGGTGGCCTGAGCGGGGTCGTCTACGCCCCTCTCGCGGAGTGACTGCCACCACCGCGTGAGGTCTCGCTCGTAGGCGGACACCGTACGCGGGGAGAGGCCCCGCTCGAACGTCAGGTAGTCGTTGAATTGCTCGAAGCGAAACGCAGCAGGTATCGACGAGTCACCCACGCGTCCGCCACCACCAGAGCGCCGAGGGCACCGCAACCAACACCGCGACGACGAGCAGGATGCCATTGATCTGCCCGAGTTGTGCCTGCAGGACCTCGAGGTTCTGCCCTGCCAGCGCCCCCAGCCAGATAAGGCCCCCGTACCAGATCGCCGAGGCGATGGCAATCGGAGGGGCCACTTGCATCAGAGGTTGGCGGCTGACACCCGCGAAGACGGGGACGACGGACCGCAGCCCGGGAAGGAAGCGCGTGAGGAAGATCGCCGCGATCCCGAAGCGTGCGTAGAAGTCGGCCACCCCCTCAGCTCACCACGATTCCCGGCCGGTAGCCTCTCCGCATAGGGATCCTCGCTCCCTATTAAAATGCCCTTGGAACCGCTACGTCTCGATTCGGCGTTGGCTTGTGTCGCCGGAAGGTGCGAACATAGCGACCAAGG
>CAJWER010000201.1 GCA_913030785.1 uncultured Chloroflexota bacterium
ACCAGCACGCGCACAACCCGGACGTTAACGAGACCGACTGCCACTACTGCGGCACCCTCGGGGAGCTCCTCTGCTGTGACGGGTGCCCGCGCGTCTTCCATTTCGAGTGCATCACCCCGCCGATGAGCAAGGCCGACATGCCCAAGGGCGACTGGTACTGCCCGCTATGCGACAACGAGATGGTCACGCTGCTGCCCGAGGATGATGAGCGTGCAGCGGCACATACGGCGACGCAGCTCGATGACTCCGCGCCGCAGGAAACGGTCGAGGTCAAGGCCGAAGAAGACGTGGAAGTCGAAGACCCCTACGAACCGAAGTGCCACAGCTGTGGGGATGGGGAAGAAGACGAACTCATCTCCTGTTGCTCGTGCCCACTGTGGTTTCACGGTAGGTGCCTCACCCCTCCGATGAGCGCAGCCGTTCGCATGGCGATCTACATATCGCCAGGCAACTGGTACTGCCCATGCTGCGTGTCCGACGGCACCCCAGCCTACGACGCCGCCATGTACCACCTCCGCCGTCACGGTAACGTCGAGGCCACGGCTGACTCGGAGTCAGATGAAGCCGCCCTCTCCGCCGGAATCGCCGCCTCCGTTGCTGCCGGCGATGACGCCGCCGCCCCAGCAGCCTCTGCCGTCATGACCGTCAACCCCTCCGGGCCGCCATCAGCATTGGAAGCCGGCTCGTCTTCGCAACACGCGACGGAACCAACCTCGATGACTCTTCCGCAGACGCCACCGCCTCCGCATCCGTCGCGCCTTAACCGACCCGTAACCGCTACCCGCGCACGGGTGGTGGCTGAAGGGACGATGAAAGCCCAAGCGCTTCGAGACGCTGAGCCCTACGAGACACAAGTGTTCCGAGATGCTGAGGCCCGACGGAAGGCGGCGGCCTCAGCAGCTGTCGTCTCCGTCGCCCCTGCTTCGCCGGCTGCGACTGATGCCCCAACTGGGACGGACTCACTTCACGAGGCCCCCATCGTGGACAACGGCGACGATCACGCCACGGTGGCAACCCCAGGCACGACCCTCACTGCAAGTGCAGTGGAGGGCGAATCTGAGGCCATGAACCCTGGTGATGAGTCAGGTGGCACGGAAGTGTCACTGGACCAGAGCGTTGAGCGTGAGGGTAATAGTACCGCGTCACGTGCGGGTACCTCACCTAACAGGAACAACCTTGCTTACTACTTTCCACCCTGGTATCCCCCTCATAACCCTGAGTCACAGCAGAAAACCAACACTGCTGACAAGCCGGAGGAGACGGCCAATGACAATGGTGGCTCGGACACGGAAGAAGAAGACTGCACCGCGTTCTACCGCCAGTTGGGCGAAGCCACGGACTCAGAGAAGGCAGGAGCAGAGGCCCTCTGTAAATTTCCAAATAACGCTGTGGTCTTCAAGAGAACCAGTACCGTGGAAGGCGGGTACGCGACGCCGCCCCAAACCATGAAAACCAGGCCTAGAGTGACGCCGTTGATCCGAGAAACGAATCGCGTGATCGTCGGGCCCATGACAGCCTACCGAGCGGTTGATCTGCATTCCGGTCTCCTACGTTACGACTGGAATAAAGGGCTATGTCCTGTGTCCATCCTTGAACTCAGCGAGGCCACGAGCCCCAAGATAAGACAGGTGGTCGGCGCAACGCCAGTTCCTGTATTGGCAACCAACAAACGCGGACGGACGAAGCTTCATGCAGATACACGCCCTAGGCGATCTGCAGCCTGTGCCCCGACCGAGGTGGCTGCCGCGACAGACCCGCACGAGAATGACGCCAACTCCAGAGCCTCTTACGGTGTCACTTTGGCCGCCGGTTTAGTCGCTCAACAGCACCAGGTACAGCAGGCTCTGGTCCAACACCAATGCCAACGGGCCACTACTGTCATCAACGCCGAGAACGGACGACAGCAGTTGTACCCAGCGATCCAGCTCCCATGGTACGAAAAAGTCAATCCGGTACCCGAGGGAGCGCCACCCCCAGATCCGCTGCCCTCACCCCCGCCTTCGCCGACGTCATCTCGATCCTCAAGCCCTAAGACCGACACGACCCGGCCCTCAGTGCGGCGATCGACGCGGAATCCTCAGAGGCAGCACACCGCGCTACCCCTAGAACATCACGGCCCCGTAGCTGGGACCGTATCGTCGCCAACTAACGAAGATATCCAACGAGTGATGCATCACAACGCCCGCGTTGAACCTCAACCCGGACTGGGACTAGGACTACGCGCGATTTACCAAGTTTTCGAGAAGGACTTGGTAGCCATCCTCATGGGCGACTCCGTGTACGAGCTCAGCCGACAAGAAGCTTTGATAGCCGCCAGACACACGAATGCCCTACACGCCGTCAAATGTGGCCAATATGTGATAGACGCCCGTGGGCCAAGAGGGTTCTGTGCCGTAAACGAGATCAGCGGAGCACCGCCTAACCTGACAGTCGAGATGGTACGGCTGGACAACCCCAATGTGATGACCGATCAACCTGACACCATGGTCTGTGTCGCATACGCGAACAGGGACATTGAACCCGGAGAGTACTTCTCTATGTTCTACGGCGAAGAGTACGTTAGGACACACTACCATGACGGAGGTGCGTCAATCAATCGCCAACCCCCGGCGCTGGACATGACCGAGGCAGACATGCAACAGAAGGTAAAAGATCAAACGCACGGGCATGTAGCCACGACCATGCGGTACGCGTCACTGTACGCCTGGGGAAGCAACACCGAGAGGCTATGCATGCACCCCCTCGAGATGAGCCCAGACGACGATGAGACGACAAAGAGCGCGACTGAACCAGAACCGCACTCCGACACCCCGGACATGAGTGAGATGTCTATGAGATCGTGTAGTGTGGTCGAGCCTAAAACCACATTGGCATACGAGGGCGGAGGATTAGCGCAGTCTACTCCACCAGCTCAGCTCGAACCTGCAGAAAAACCCCTGCCACCAACCACGCCCCCTAGCCAGGCCGTTCCCACATCCCGAGACGTGCCTTTACCGACCGCCGCGTCCGAGTTGCATGTCGAACTCTCGCCAGATGCACCCCAGCCAACGACCGCGAGCCCGCCCACAGTAGGCCCTAGTCCACAGCCAGCACGCGAGTCGCCCACCAAGGTAGCACCACGAACGGAAGGCTTGCCCCTAGACGTATCCTTGCCGCCGTCCCCACCGGATTGTGAACCCCCTTCCGTGCAAACGATCGATCGGCAACTACAAAGTTCGACGCACCGAAACGAGCAGCAGGCTTTGCACGAGAAGGAACTCACAACAGCTCGAATGGCCCTTTCTCTCCAGATCTG
The DNA here is from genome assembly GCA_913030785.1 of uncultured Chloroflexota bacterium. Lineage (GTDB taxonomy): Bacteria > Chloroflexota > Dehalococcoidia > Lucifugimonadales > CAJWER01 > CAJWER01. Next base: position 3,296 of record CAJWER010000201.1, read on the forward strand.
GGGAGCCGAGACCCAACGCGTGTTAACTTCCATGCCTACCGACCCCTCTGACGCGGGTACGAGAAATGCGCAGCTACGCCAATTGGCACGGTGTGGAATCCAGAATGAAATGGAAGGTCGGCCTACTCAAGGGAGGAGTATGACTGCCGAAGCGGCTCGAATAGCGGTCGCGGCCTATGCGACAACCATAATGAGCACTCTATCGATGCTGATGACTGGTGACCACTCTTCCCCAGCCGTTCCGCCTATCTCGCCCCCACTGTCCCCGCCCGAGGGCCCCTCTCCAGAACCAAGCGACGCCCTCTGTGAACTCAACCTGAACCATCCATCAGTAGAAGAGGACCCGCCATCATATCCGGGCCGAATCCGCCACACCTCAATAGAGACACAGCGAGGATACGCCAACCGCTCTCCGAGACCACAGCAGTGGACAGCTGTTGTGCACCAAGCAGAAGCCCCACCCCCGTCATGCGAGGCCTCGACGGCGCTGTCTCTGGCCCCAATAACCGCAAGTGAAGAAAAGGAAACCCGCCTTGGCGATGGAGCCCCATACGAACCCTACGGCGACCCGCGGTGGAGACCATGTCCTGCCCCGGTAAAGGGTATGGTAGGAGTCCAATGGACAGAACGCGACGGGATGGAAGCATCGCGCTCCGGACTCGCCGGCCCGAAGTACCCTTACTACCCGTGCGCCCGAAAAGAATGTCCTTGCCCAGCCTCATGGAACGGAGAACCTCTCCAACATTGCTGTAACACTTGCCGGGACAAAGGACAATGCCAAACTGCCTGTCACATGATCCCGTTTACTCGACCTCCTTGCACGTTCCATCACTGCACAAGACCGGATTGCCCTTGCCCAGCCTCATGGAACGGCCAAAAGGGACAGTACTGCGGTACGAGCTGCCGCGATACAGGAGCTTGCGATTCCCCTAAACATAAGACGCCGTCGGGAGCCCCGGTGGTGGACTTAATGGAAGCCAGGGGATTCACTGTCGTGGCGCCTGGCTACAGGCGAGAAGGGGCAAGCTTTAACCCCTACGCATTCATAGTCAGATGGGATGACAACCCCCAATGCACTTTTGAAACGATTCTGAAGCCACAAGATTACCGTCCTTGGACGGATCTAACTCGGCCGACTTCCTGGGCCCGTTACCAGTGGACGACAATCCAACCGTTGAAGCCACACATGCCGCAGCCGCTGCTACCTCCGCCGCCGACTCCCCCAGCGTCGCCGCCAGAATCGCCCCGCATGACCTCCAGCTCCCCCGAGAAGGCAAAGACGAGAGAAGTCGTTCTAAACAAATGCTCAGGGAGCTACCGACTTTCCGCCGAAACGATAGTCATCCTCGTCTCCCGACATGGCTTCGAACTGAAACCGTATGAGCCCACATCAAACTGGCCTCCTCAACGTCACATTCTGCAGTTGGAACGAGAACCCGAGCGTCACGACCCTCGCCTAGTGTCTACCGTCAGGGAGCTTGGGCCGGACCGCGCAGGGGACGATTACACTCGCCTGATAATCGAAGAGACGAGTGAAGACCACTACGTCATCGACAAGGTTGACGGAGAAGAGGTCCTCCGGACGACAACCAGAGACCCAGTCGTCAACGCTCCGACATCAAAAGACCACGCCTGGCAGCGCGTCCGGAAGGCCTTATCCATGTACCTCCGGAACCACCACAAATATCGTTGGGCCGGACTCTCAGGTGAGCTCTCTTTCTTCGAATTACCACCCGAGAATGATATGGATAGCCAAGAGGACTACGTCAGGGTAGGCTACCCCGACGGCTACGATGACGACGACGAGGATATGCCGCCGCTGGTTCACGGCTCGAGCGTAAACTCCTCTGGAGACGAAGGCGACAAGACCAAGGAAGTTCCAACAAAGGCCAAACGCGAGACGCTCTCGGGACAAAGCGCGACACTCGGCACGAGTGACTCAGCCACAGCGCAACGACGGCCGTTGGGCGAGTGGATCCACGAGCGAGTCACCAGCGTACTTACTGCCACCAGTGTAAGCAGCGTACTGATGACGACACGCGTAGTACGCATACTACTGGAACTACCTGAATCTGAGCTACTCGCGCTAGTGGACGCGCCGCCACCGAGACTGACTACAGTAATCATGGAGACGCACGCGGCGCTTGTAAGGTCGATCGAAACGCCCTCGCTGTCCCCATCTCACGAAAGCGTCGCCACCGTCGTCGACACGGGTCTCGTACAGTCCACGGCCCCGGAACAACTGGAGATGACTCAAGAAACCCAAG
>CAJWER010000202.1 GCA_913030785.1 uncultured Chloroflexota bacterium
GGTACGACGACGACGGAGTGCGATTCGCCTATCCGGAATCGTGGGAGTTGACTCGGGAGGTAGACGAGTCCCAGGCGGGGGCATTGATGCTGAGTGTGCAGGGTGAAGGCACATCGTTCTGGACGCTGGCTCTTTATCCGGCAGCGGTCTCGGCGGCGGAGTTGGTCGAGTCGGCTGTTGCGGCCTATCGGGAGGAGTACGAGGAGGCCGACGTGTACGCGGTGGAGGGGTCGCTGTGCGGCTTTCCGTGTGAGGGTCGGGATGTGGAGTTTGTGTGTCTGGAGTTGATCAACTCGGCAGCGATGCGGGCGTTCGAGGCACCCGGCTTCACCGCAATGGTGCTCTTCCAGGGCACCGACCGGGAGCTCACCGAGACGCGTCCACTGCTCGAGGCGATCAGCGGCAGCCTGGAATTGACCATGCCGGGTCTCCCCTAGTCGAAGTCTCTGCCGCTGCAGCCGTCGTGTTCCGGTCCCGGGGGTGAGCAAGAAAAACGTCCGCGGCACGGCGATCAGAGGTATACTCGTGCCCGACGCCCCTGAGGCGGGCGTCGTCCTGCTGATTCGTGGGGGGTGGTGCGGGATGAATGAGACGCCGGATGTCGACGCGCTGTGCCAGGAGGCCAAGTTGTGCTTGCAGCAGAGTCGTCTGGATAAGGCGACGACGTTGTTTGCCCAGGTGCTGGCCGTCGACGAGGAGCACGCCGAGGCGCGGGAGGGGATGGCGTCGGCGTGCTTCCATGCGAAGGACTACCCGGCGGCGATTGAGCACTTCGAGCGGCTGGCGGAGCTGAGACCCCTGGATGCTCGGCCTCTGATCAACCTCGGGGCGGTCTACAACCGTCAGAAGGAATACGACAAGGCGGTCGCCGTACTCAGAAAGGGTGTCGGGAAGGACTCTCGATCCTACGAGGCCTTCTACAACCTCGGGATCGCCTACCGAAACCTCGAACAACGCAGCATGGCCACCACCGCCTACTGCGAGGCGTTGCGGCTGAACCCCGACATGTCCGCCGGTCACGTCAACCTCGCAAACGTCTACGTCGAGATGAGCAACTACCGCAAGGCCATCGAACACTACAACCTCGCCCTGAAACTCAAGCCCGGCCTGCAACGAGCCGAAGCCGGGTTAGAGCGGGCCGAGGAGGCGATCGAGGCCAGCAAGGCCCAGGTCAGCCCGTTCGGGCGGCTGGTCGAAACCGGCGAAAACATCCGCGGCACCGTCGCCACCGGAGCCGGTCGTGTGCTGTCGAGCGTCGAGCGTGCCAAGGACCGCTCGACGATCGGGGACCTGGCCGCCGAGATCCACGAGAGTGCCCAGGAAGTGACCTCGCAACTCCGAGACGAGATGACCGAGGCGATCCTGGAACTGGGACGGTCGATCGCCGAAGGGGCCGACCGCGCCAGCAATATCGTCGAAAACCAGGACCACTTTTCAGTCACGCTCGGACGTAGCCAGGTGCTCAGGAAACGCTTTCGAGACGCACTGGCTGAGCTGAGCGACCACGAGAGCGCGATGACCAGTGGCGGTGAGCCAGGTTGAGGCGGTCAGGTTGAGGCGGTCAGGGGGTCGCTGTGGTGACCTTGATCTCACCCCCGGAGGAGACCGTCACTTCGATGGCTCCGCAGCCTCGCGTGGAGAGGATTTTCGTTGGCCGGAGGTAGCTCTTGCGGAGCTGTGCCCCGGTCGTGGATCTCCCGCCACTGACCAGCACCCACCGGGGCCGAGTCCACTCGGCCCAGTCCCTTCGGTTGGCGGGTGGGCTGCCGTGATGAGGCGACAGCAGGATGTCGACGTCTCCCATCCGGGTACTCATCAACTGACCCTGCCCCTCGTTCTCGAGGTCTCCGGTCAGCAGAATCCGCACTCCGGCAAAGACGATCTCCAGCACCACGCTGTTGGAGTTGTCACTGGAGCCGGCAAATCCGACCGGTGGGTGCCTGACAGTAATCGCCACAGCCGGATCCAGTCGCAACCGGTCACCGGCGACGACCAATTCGATCGCCATCCCGGCCGTCGCCGCATCGGTACAGAGGTCGAGTGTTTCGGGTTGGTGGGGGTTGAGGAACGTGCAGGAGGTGACCAGTGATCCGATTCCCATCAGGGGGATCAGTCGCGGGGCGGCCGAGAAGTGGTCGCGGTCGGCGTGTGAGAGGACCAGGGCGTCGATCCGTCGTCGTCGGCGACTCCAGGCCGCGTCGCGGATCGTTTCGGCCAGGCGATCGGGGTCACCGAGTGTCCCGGCATCAAAAAGCAGCGTCCGCCCGTTGGGGCATTCCAGCAGCATCGCTCCTCCGTGTCCGGCGTCGAGCACCACCAGCTGCAGGGTTCCGTCGATGGGGGGGCTGAGCGCAGTGGCCAGCCCGGCGGTGAGGATCGCTGCCCACGAGACCAGGCACAGAGATCGCAGTCGCCGGTTCCTGCAGGCGGCCACCATCGCCAGCACCCCGTAGCACAGCACCAGCCAGGCTGTGGGTGGGCCAGGAGTCTCGACAAACGCCAACGGGCCGGCGGCCGACGTCGAGGCGATGGCCAGAACCAGCCGGAGCAGCCCGTCGAGCAGCATGCCGAACACGAAGCCGGCTCCCGGAACCCAGCCACCCAAGGCCAACATCGCCACTCCCAGCCACAGCGCCAGCCCGACCAGCGGGATCATCACCACGTTGATCAGCAGCCCGACAGGGGCCACGAGTCCGAATTTCGAGGCGAATATCTTTTTCGCATATGGTCCAAATTTGTGCGAGGTACGTCTTCATTCAGCGTTCCATGCCTGTCATACTTGTTGCCTTATCAATGATAAGGTAGCGTAGTCTTCTGGAGAGGTCTGTAGGGCCATATTTCCGTTCTTCAGCACGAGCACACTAGTCGCTAGGGGGAGTCCCCAGTCGATGTTATGTGTGGTTAGCAAGATAGTCTTCGTAGCAATTCCTGTACCTAAGGTTTCTTGGAGGTCGACAAGGCTTGCCGAATCAAGTCCAGAATCCGGTTCGTCCAGGAGAATGATTTCTGGGTCATGTAGGATGGTTCGGGCCAATCCAAGCCGCTTTCGGTTGCCGTGAGACAATGAACTTACTCTTCGGTCGAGGAGATGGTTGACGTTGAAGAGGCTTGCTATCTCGGCTATTTTAGATAGCACATCGGGGACTCCGAACAACTTGCCGAAAAATACCAGGTTTTCTTTCCCAGTTAAGTCTTCATATAAGAATGGATTTTGTGTGTGAATCCCAATAAGAGCTCTAGCCTCGGGACTGGCTTTGTGGATATTGAGCCCGCTTATGTGGACCGTTCCCTTTGTCGGCCGTATTAGACCGCCAATTAAGTTTATTAGTGTGCTTTTCCCAGATCCGTTTGGCCCAACGATCAGAAGGCGTTCACCATGGCTGACCGTTAGGTCTAGGTGGTCCACTGCTCGTTCTTGGTCGTAGTATTTGGAAATATTACGACACTCGATTAACGGGGATTCAACTTTACTAATCACAATTTCTGCCTTCTGGCCGACTCTCGATAATCGTCTTGCACTATCGAGACAGCAACAGACAGGTGCATGCCTTGGGGAAGCAGCGCTTGTCTGGATAGACGTAGACTCATTATAGAGGGGGGGTATTTAGATGTGCAACCAGATGGTTCCTGGACTAGCAATCTTATAAGTAGTTGATGCGAGAGGTATAATGTACCCTTTAGGGGACTAGAACACGGTAGGAGGAGACTGTGCAAACCGTCCAAGACCTGTTGGATAAGACAGGAACTTATTTGCCCGAGGCGCATGCCGAATTTCTTCGGGATGCATACGATTTCGCTGAGAGGGCTCATGCTGGGCAAATACGCCTTTCCGGTGAGCCATACATACAACACCCACTGAATGCCGCTCTCTATCTAGCTGATATGCATCTAGATAAGGACACGATAGCGGCAGCGCTCCTTCATGACGTTATCGAAGATTGCGAAATTGAACCTCAGCAACTGGAAGATAATTTCGGCAAGCAGGTTGCCATTTTGGTGAATGGTGTCACCAAGTTGGGCAAGGTGGAATATAAATTAGATTTCGGAGGGCAGGCAAGTAGGCAGTGGAAGTCTGAAAACAAAAGGCAGTCCGAAAGCCTTCGCAAAATGTTGGTCGCGATGGCGGAAGATGTAAGGGTTTTGATGGTCAAATTGGCAGATCGTCTCCACAACATGGCTACCATCAGTTCATTACCTCCAGATAAGCGGATTGCCGTAGCTAACGAAACTATGGATATATATGCCCCGTTAGCGGGTAGATTGGGGATGGCTGATATGCGCTGGAGGCTTGAGGATCTGGCTTTCAGGGAGTTGAATCCAGACCAGTATAGGGTTATCGCTGATTTGTTGACCGAAAATCGGGCTTTTCGTGAGAGCTACATAGAACGGGTTGGTGAGGTTTTGTCAGCCGCTTTAGAAAAGGATGGGATAACGTTCAAAATTGTTGGCCGCGCCAAGCACATTTACAGTATTCATCAGAAGAGGTTGAAATACGAGACGGTGGGCCGGAGCGTAGATAGCGTGTACGATTTGTATGCACTTCGTGTTTTTGTTGACACCATCAGCGATTGCTATGCAGCCTTGGGTGCCGTTCACCAGCTATGGCGCCCTATCCCTGGGGAATTCGATGACTACATAGCGAATCCGAAGGCAAATTTGTATCAGTCCTTGCATACAACAGTTAGTTGTCTAGATAACAATCCCTTGGAGATTCAGCTGCGTACCTATGAGATGGATGCGGTTGCAGAACACGGGGTCGCTGCCCACTGGTATTACAAGAGTGGGGAAACTAGTGGCAACTCTACTGAGGATATGGCGTGGTTAAAGCAGGTTCTTCACTGGGACTATGAATCCAGTGGGCCAGAAGAATTTGTGGAAACTGTTAGGATGGATTTGTTCAAGGATGAAGTATTTATATATACGCCCAAGGGAGAGGTGAAGGAACTTCCCGTTGGCGCAACGCCTTTGGATTTTGCATATCGTATCCATACCGACTTAGGTCATAGATGCATTGGAGCTAAGGTAAATGGAAGGCTTGTTTCTTTGAATACCACATTAGCAACTGGTGATACTGTGGAAATCATTACCTCGAAAGCGGAAAGAGGACCAAGCCTCGATTGGTTAAACCAAGAACTTGGCTTTGTACAAACTGCAGGAGCTCGGCAGTCCATACGTGCGTGGTTCAGAAGACAAGAACGTGAGATTAATGTGGAACGAGGAAAATCCATGTTGGCCAAAGAGTTGAGACGACTGAATATAAGCTTTACTGCCCCTGAGGTAGTTCACTTGCTCGAGTTAGAGAACGATGACGATCTGTATTTGAAACTAGGCAATGGATCATTTACCTTGTCTCAACTCGATGCTCGCCTAACTAGCCGTAACGACACCCTTCCCGAGATACGGTATTCGGGTGAGATTGCTGCCCGGCCAGCGCCAGTTGAGGTTTTGGGGGTCGGGGATTTGTTGACTCGTATGGCATCCTGCTGTACGCCTGTGCCCGGTGACTTCATTATTGGGTTCGTTACACGTAGCAGGGGAGTCACTGTTCAT
>CAJWER010000203.1 GCA_913030785.1 uncultured Chloroflexota bacterium
GCCGAAGCGGTGGCTGAGATGGGCGGATCGCCCGTGATCCTCGATGTTGCGGGTCCTGCCGCTACAGAACGCGCTAGATCCATCGTAGACTCCTATGGGGTAAAGAGCCTGGGCGTGGAGACCGACGTCACCAGCACAAGCAGCGTGAAAGACGCTCTGGCAAAGACGCTGGACTCCCTGGGCCGAGTGGATGTGTTGATCAACAACGCCGCGAACGACCCGAAGGTGGGCGGGGCGGACGACTCTGGCGAACAGTGGTCAAGGCTGGAAAATTTCCCTCTGGAGATGTGGCAGAAGGATCTGGCGGTCGGACTCACGGGCGCTCACCTATGCAGCCAGATCATCGGAGGACACCTGGCCAAGCAACGCAAGGGCGTGATCCTGAATATCGCATCCGATCTTGGTGTGATCGCGCCGGACCAGCGAATATACCGCCAGCCTGGACTCCCCGACGACCGGCAACCGGTCAAGCCGGTGACCTATTCGGTGGTCAAGGCGGGGCTGATAGGGCTGACGAGATACCTCGCGACCTATTGGGCCGAATCAGGCGTACGGGTCAATGCAATATCCCCGGGCGGCATGTACGCAGCTCAGGACGATGAGTTCGTGCAACGGCTCACCAACCTGATACCTATGGGGCGCATGGCCAACCATGACGAGTACAAGGCCGCAATCGTATTCCTTATTTCAGACGCATCTTCGTACATGACCGGGGCAAATCTGATCGTTGATGGTGGTAGAACCACGTGGTGATGATTTATGGTCGCAAACGGAAGATTGAAAATTGAACGCTGATTCCAACAAAACCATACTTTGCACGCTGGGCCCAGCTTCGCTGAACGCCGACACGATCAAGCGACTCGCTCAGCTCGGCGTGGACCTGTTCCGACTGAACCTGTCTCACACGCGGGTAGACCAGTTGGAAGGGCTAATCAGCCTGATTCAGGCCAATTCAGATGTGCCAATCTGCCTCGACACGCAGGGGGCACAGGTCAGGACCGGTCCCCTACCCGATGGTGAAATGAAGTTGGAAACGGACACCGTAGTTAGCCTCGTGGACACCACGAACGAGACGGGTCCCAACGAGGTGCCTCTATATCCGGCGTCGGTGCTGCCCCAACTGATGGTCGGCGACGTGGTCAGCATCGACTTCAACATCGCCTCAGTCCAGGTGCTGGCGACATCGCCTGTCATCCGAGCAAGGGTGCTCTCCGCGGGGAGGATAGGCTCGAACAAGGCGGCCTCCATCGATCGCCACATCTTTCTGGACCCCCTAACGGATGTCGATTTGGCCGCCATCGATCTGGGCCTGCACCTGGGCATCAAGAACGTCGCACTCTCCTTTGCCAACCGGCAAGCCGCCGTGGAGGAGCTTCGAAAACTGGTGGGTGACGACGTAAAAATTATCGCCAAGGTCGAAAGCCGGACCAGCCTGGACAATCTGGACGGTATCATGGAGGCTGCCGACGCCATCCTGATAGACCGCGGTGACATGGGACGCGAGGTGGCGATAGAGTATCTGCCCTTCGTGCAGAAAAAGATCATCGCCGAGGCCAACGCCGCCGGGGTGCCGGTGTACGTGGCCACCAACCTCCTGGAGTCGATGATGGTCAACCCCCGGCCTACCCGGGCCGAGGCCAACGACGTGATAAACACGCTGCTGGACGGCGCCGATGGGCTCGTGCTGGCTGCCGAAACGGCTATCGGCGCATATCCCGTTGGTTCCGTCAGGATGATTCGGTCCCTCATTCGTCATCATGAGGCCCAGGGCACCTTCTCCCTTGACCAGTTCGACTCACACCTCGGCTCCGGCCTTATCTCTGCCCATGGGGGACGACTGATCGAACGGCTGGTTCGCGAACAGGACGCCCAGGGCATGAATGGGCTGCCCCGGTTGGAGATCGGTGAATCGGAGATGCTGGACGTGCGGCAGATCGCCATAGGAACATTTTCCCCACTTGAGGGGTTCATGGACCGCGAAATTCTGGAGTCGGTGCTGGAGAAGAACCGCCTGCCCGATGGGACGGCCTGGCCAATGCCGATATTGCTGCAGGTCACAGCCGACGCCGACTATCCGGCCGGGGAGACCGTCGCCCTCACATACCAGAACCGGGCGCGGGCCATTATCGCCGTCGATGAGGTCTTTTCTTACGACCTGGAGAGATTGGCCAAGGGCTGGTTCGGCACCACGGACACAAAACATCCGGGGGTGAAGCGTCTGCTCCAGGGGGGCGACCGTTTCGTCGCCGGCAAGGTGAGTTTGCTGCCTCATGCCATGGCGAATCGAGAGGCATACGAGCTGACTCCGGCGCAGGCTCGGCGGGTCTTCGAGAGCCGTGAGTGGCAGCGGGTGGTAGGTTTCCATACCCGCAATGTGCCTCACCGGGCCCACGAGTATCTGCAGCTAACCGCCCTCGCGAACAACCAGTGTGACGGCATCTTCATCCACCCGGTCACCGGACCGAAAAAAACAGGCGACTTCTCGGGTGGCATCACTCTCAAGGCCTATCAGCTGCTGATCGATCAACACTACCCGCCGGGCGCCGCGGTACTAGGAGGATTCGTCACGTACTCTCGGTACGCCGGCCCTCGAGAGGCGGTGTTTACTGCCCTATGCCGTCAGAATTTCGGCTGCAGCCATTTCATAGTGGGCCGGGACCACACCGGCGTGGGCGATTTCTATCCACCAGACGCCTCCCAACGGCTGTTTGACGAGATTGGGGACATTGGCATTGAGCCGGTCTTTTTCGACTCGGTCTACTACTGCCAGCGGTGCCGAAACCACGTCGAGGGTTGTGAGCACGGGAGGGAGTTCAGCCAGGAGATCAGCGGTACCCAGGCCCGCGAGGTCCTGCGACAAGGCGGCACCCTGCCCGACTGGTTTATCCGGACATCGGTTTCCCAGCTCATCGTCAGGGAACTTGCCAACGGCGGAGAGGTTTTCGCCGAATAATGGGATGCCGGGTAGCATGGCTGACAGGACTGTCAGGCGCGGGCAAGAGCACGATCGCCCGGCGCGTCGCTGAGGCTCTAGAAGCGGAGGGCCAAAGGGTTCTGGTGTTGGATGGCGATGCCGTCCGATCGACCGCGAGCCCCAAACTCGGGTTCAGCCGCGACGACATCCACGAGAACAACCAGAGATTCATCGAGATGTGCATCGAGTCCATGCCTGACTATGACTATATCCTTGTACCGAAAATCTCCCCGTTTCGGGAACATCGTGCGGAAGTCCGCAGGGAGATGGGGACGGCATACGTCGAAGTGTACGTTCACGCCTCCCTGGACGAGGTGACCAGACGCGACCCCAAGGGGCTGTACCAAAAGGCGAGGGAGGGCGTGTTGACCGGCATGGTCGGGGTTTCGCCAGAGGTGCCGTACGAACCCCCTGAGGATGCTGAAGTCGTGCTGCACACAGAAAAGCTCACCGTGGCCGCCTGTGGCGCAACGTTGGCGGACTATCTGCTGGCGCGGCAAGTGGAGTCGCGGCTAGATTCAAGGGCCGTAAGTAAACCTGCTGACACATCCGCCCCTATCGTACCGACAGCCCGTCGAAGTGGTCGAAGCAATGCAAATAGCGGTATCTAAGCTATGATCCAGTCGAAAAAATTATGCCCGCTAAACTAGCAATCAAACCTATGCTTCGCCTGCTTCGCCGCCTGGTCGATTGGCGCTATGGGCCGAAGATCGAATTCTACCTAAGGGCGGTGGAGGACCGGTATCGCAAGCTGTTGCCATCTGTCTGCTCACAGGTCGATGCGTTGTCGAAGTACGACAGGCATCTGCTTGATTGCCACATCGCTTCAGCAGCGAAGGCTCCAAATCTGTTGAAAGTTAAAATACGATTGGCGTCCACCAAAGATTTTGTGGAGCGGTGTGTCGGGACAATAGGTCCGAGCGATGCGGTGGTTGATGTCGGCGCAGCTAGTGGAGTATTCCTCCAAATGCTTGGCAAGTCGGAGATGGCTGTCGAGGCATGGAAGCCAGCCTTGCAATATCTACGGCAGGCGGGCATCGCGGCAGTTGAGGCTGGAGAAGAAGGGCTGCCGTTCGCAAACAATCACTTTGACTACGGCTTTGCATTAGAGACCCTGGAACATGTCACTGACCCAGTGGGCACCTTACGGGAGATAGGCCGAGTCTGTCAGAAGGGTGTGTTCATAAGCATACCCTATCGTGAGACCTCGCAAGTGGTTGCACCGAAGGTTATCGGAACTGTGACTGATCAGCACATCTTTGAACTCTCACATGGCGATTTCGACCGGATGGCTGCCCACTGCGGCCTTGTTGTTCGGGCCAGTGAGAGGGTGTGGCTTCAGGACTGTGGGGCGGGCATCGAGTATTTCCTGCGACGCAGATCAGGATTTCACAAACCGTCTGTTTGGCTGTTCTACCTGACACGACGGGAATCAAGGTAGTGCGGGCGTGGCTCCAGACCAGCTCGCGGGTCTGCCTGGCCTCTGTCGGGTGGCAGAATGGTCCGTTGATAGGCTTTCCGGGCGACGAGCCACATGTCAGGTAACTGGGCAGTTGTCCAGAACGTCTGGGACATCGAGAGAGCCCTTGCCCTCGATGGAGCGAAGTCGGGGTCGCTCTCGTTTCTGGCGACCTCTGCAGCCGCCTACTTCGCCCTGATGGATCGAGGCGTGCCCTGCCGCGGGACTCACGAATACACGTCCCGTGAATCGACCAACGAGATCGCGGCCGAGAATTTTGTCGGACTAAGGAGTCTTACGCTTCGCCTAGACGAGGCTGTCCATGAGCGTGTACCTGGCATGCCGGAAGGGTTCAAGCCATTCGAGGCCTTTGAATCCGATTTCAAGAAGGTCGTCGACGCAGCTTCATTCGCGATGATGGAACTTCTCAGATTCGCGCGAGCGGAGTCGCCGAGCGAGCTCTTGTATTGGGACGACAGCCAGGAGCACCACCACACCGAATCCTCGGAAGTTGCCCCTCCCCGGGGCGAGGTGGAACTAGGGAAACAGACGCTGGCTTCGGAGTTCCTCGCCGAACGAGATTGGTGGTCCGGACTTGGTGTTGAGACCACCCGAGTGCCTGGCCCAACCAGGCCCTCGGTCGCCGGCCCGTCGAGGAGCTGGCGTCGCAGGATACGTTCGGCCCTTAATCCGAACCGGACCGAGGGCGTAAGAATCCTCGGTCGGACGATGACCTCTGCCCTGTTTCGCGGCGGTCGTCGACCGCTGCTGGTGGTCGGGAAGTCGGACAACGCCGTCTCCTTCGTGAAGCATTCGATAGCGACCCATCAGGTGCAGGTCGATTGGTGGACCCACAATCTTTACAAGCCAGTCCGCATGAACACGTTGGGTGGTATTCGGCTGAACGGCGCCTTGAACGGAGGTCCCAATGTCCTCCCTACACGGGTCGCACCAGGAATTGGAATCGATCCGATCGCCGCACATGTCCGGTGGCACCATGAAGCCGACGAGGAGCTTGTGGCCAACTCAATTCAGAAGCGCCTTCGCGACCTCTCGGCGAGAGTCCCGAGGCTGTTGTCAGTTTAC
>CAJWER010000204.1 GCA_913030785.1 uncultured Chloroflexota bacterium
GGGAGTCCATAATAGTAAGAACGGGTAAGACACCGTCCGATAGAAAAACATTCCTGAATGACTGTTACGACATAGCGAAACGGTCGCTGATTCACCCTTGGAAAACAGATAGACGCTAATAGCATCCTCGCTATCCACCTGCTAGCCCCCGTAGCCCTAGCTACTACCAGCCCCGCTTGAGCCCCTCCCCCTTGCCCTCCTCCGCTATACTGGCCCCAGAGGCAGGCTCATGCGGGGTGGTGTACGGAATACCTGATATGAAATGCCCACAATGCGGTAACGATAACCAGAAGGATGCTCAGTTCTGTAGTGGGTGTGGCACTAATCTGTTATCTGAAAGGCAGCCTAGTCTTGTGAAGGGTCGCAGGCCAGGTATGGATGCACTAGTCCTGTGATGACGAATGAACCATCTTGATCGGCACTCCAGTGCGCCCCCACATAGCCGTAGCTGCGAATGCGTCCTGGTTAAAGTAGAGTAGCGGGGAACGTTGAGGTCGGGTCGGACAGCAGGAGGGGCATATGAGCAGCATCGAGCCTCGGAGTAGATGGCGGGGACTCTGGAGCGTCGGGAACGTGTGCGTCCCGAGGGCTTTTGGGATCGCTGGCCCGGTCGTTGTCGTGGCCGTCCTGTTATTGGCGGGCTGCTCAAGCGAGTCCGAGTCGCCCGATGTCCCTTCCGACACAGGCTTGGCGCCTGCGTCGTCGCCGACCGTGGCGGCCGAAGCGCCGACCCCCGAGCCCACGGCGACCGTTGCCGCAGGCGCAGCAGCGACCGCAACCGAGGCGCCCGCGGCGACGGCGACGACCGCTCCGGTTGCGACCGAGGCCGCGGCGCGGCCCACCGCCCGGCCCGTCCCCGCCGAGGCCACGCCAATGCCGAAGCTGTCGCCCCTTCCCCCTGCCTCGGAGGTCACCTACGACCGGCAGAAGGAGTTGCTGAGGGCGCTGGTACAGGAGTGGTTCGTCGGTGAGAACAACCTGGATAGGCCTCGATTGAAACTGCTGCCGGACGTCAGAGATAACCGTCGAGGCGGCATACTGATCCACATCGAGATCAACGGCGACGAGTACGACACGACGACCAAGAAGAAGGCCGAGCTCGACATACTCATGCGGGACACCTACGAGCTCATCTACACGACGGGTTACGAGGTGACCGAGGTCGCGATAACCGCCGTCATGAACGGCGTCGTACACCACACAGCGAACGCCGCATCGGTCAAGCCCATCCAGGCTTTCAGATCGAGGCTGCGAGGCGACGCCGCCGCGACCGTGGACTGGGCCAACAAGGACTCCCTGGACTTCAACGAGATATGGGATAACGTGCTGCTGAATACGGCCTGGAAGCGAGAGCTGGCCGAGGAGGGCGAGGCCGGCCAGTAGACGCGCACTGTGCGGTTTGTACCCGTTGCAATCGCCGTGAGAGGATGGCGTCATGATGCCTGGTGGTCGATATGTGACGCATACGGCGGCAATCCTGGGCGTCGCGGGCGTGATCGCCATCCTACTGGCCGGCTGCAGCCGGCCACGACCTGGCACGATTTTGCGGGGGATTCGCCCCGGAAAGACTACTACCGATTCCTTACCCTGATTGAGCAAAATCCAGGGAGAGTCGTAGATATAGGATGTGCAACCGGTCGGCTTCTGATCCCATTCTTAGAGGCCGGAGTCGACATCGATGAGGCAAGACTCCTAGCTATAGAGATACGACCGAACGGAGTGAGGGAGTATCTCTGTAATGGTAAGAGAGCAAGTTCCGAGCCTGGAAAGTTCCGATTCAACCTCATATATGAGGTTGAATCCATAGCGAATTGGAGCAAACAAACACATGGGAGGTCGGCCCGTGACTGCTGAACTGCGAGCTCGTAAGATCGAGTCCTATGGAAACGCCCACGGTGCGCTAGTCGACGCCTTAAACCGGTTCCCTCAGGAAATGTGGCGTTTCAAGGACGATCACGGCAGTTGGAGCATACATGAAATTGTAATCCACATAGCGGACAGCGAAGCCAATAGCTATATCCGGTGCAGGCGGATTATCGCGGAGCCAGATGTTCCTCTCTCTCCTTATGACGAAAACCAGTGGGCCGATTCGCTACGCTACCACGAACAAAGCACAGAAGATGCTCTGGAACTGTTCAGGTGGCTACGGCGCAAAAGCTATCTGCTGGTGAAGTCGCTGCCCGAAGCATTCTGGTCGAACACTGCCTATCACCCTGAGAACGGAAACATGACCCTAGACGATTGGCTCGATGTCTACGAGCGGCACGTTCCAGAGCATATACAACAAATGTCGGAAAACTACGAGGCCTGGCTCAAGTCGTAACTGCGTTGCAACATCGTTGCGGGGTCGTCTCTCGGCATAGATAGACACTGGCGCGACAACCGCCACCTTGGCATGATGGAGTGCATGAGAGTGATACTAGGCTTGCGAGGCACTGCGACAGAGGAGACAGGCGTGGCGGGAATCGGGAGGGTCTTTTTTGTGCAAGAATCGTGTTTCTTGTGCAGGGCGGCATTCTAGTGCAAAGCCCCACCAGGGGAATCCGGCAACTCTTGTGTTGGAGGCGTATCCGCGTCTCGTGGCCGATGCGCTGCGTGGCCGTAACCCATACAAAAGTGACAAACCCAAGACACAAACCGAAGAGCATAGGCGAGTTAGGCAGCTTATCGTGGAGCATCTGTCGGATCCCTCTGCCACCCGTAAATACGGAGTATACGTTGATTGGGCGGACGGGCTAACCACCAAGGCAGTGGCCGGGGATGCAACCGGAGACGTTCTTGATGCGGTTCTCTGTGCCGTTCAGGCCGCCTGGGGATGGACGAGACGCGAGTATGGGTTTGGAGTTCCAGCGGATTGTGATTTGGCGGAGGGATGGATCGTCGACCCTCACAATATCTAATTCGGCCCCGGTACGTCGGCTTCGCGACTCACACGACCCCTCTCTCCTTTCCCCCCTAGGCTACACTGCCCCGGGAGGCAGGGTTATGTGGGAGCGTTGGAATTCGATAGGCTATTGTGTCTCCAAGCAGGTTCCACACGAGAGGTAGGACATGGTAACTATGGAGACCAAGATGGTGGCGACAGGACGATGTGGGGAGGGTTTGATGTGGTATCTGAGGATTGTCGTAGCAATCGCCGGGCTGATCCTTTTCGCATCGGGTTGCGGAGGAGGGGGCGATGCCGTGACCCCCGACTTCGATGAGACCCAGTACGTAGGTATAGTAAGGGGGTCGGTACGATCAACATTGACATGGATGATTTCAAATTCACCCCCAACAAGATTCAACTGAGAATCGATCAGAAGATACGCATCGTTCTGAACAACAATTCTGCGGAGCATGATCACGGGTTTACGGTGGGGTACGGGGTGGTGACGGAGAATGGTTTCGCCATAGGGTTCGAGACAGACCTATTTGAAGACATCGAAGTGGCAGTTACCGGGCCCGCCAAAATGGTGAGGTCTGGCGGGGCCATACTGACCCGCGAAGGCGATGGCGATGTGGAGGAAACCGCAGGTGGCTTCATGGTCGTCAAGGCTCCATTCAGTAAGGCTACGATAATCGAGTTCACCGTCCCTGATACGTTCGGAGACTTCGAGTTCGCATCATTTGAGAGCGGCGGGAAGTACTATGACGACGGGATGAAAGGCGTCATCCAGGTGTTTCCCAAAGAATCCTCGTGTCGGCGCGCCCAGGGATGCTGAAGGACAGGAAGCAGCGCTGGCTTGTAAATAAGAGACGTAGGAACTGCCCCTAGAGGCAGGGTTATGCGGGGTGGTGGCTAACGGCTAGGAGTCCCATAGGGCATTAGGTACGACGGGGGGATATATCTTTATCCCGCCCCAGTCGCTCAATACAGAAGTAGTAATGTGGTTGATATGAAATGCCGGAAATGCCGTAACGAAAACCCAGAGGATGATCTGATATGTGGCGGGTGTGGCGCTTCCCTGTCTGGTATGAATACATGGGTTAAGGGATTTATATGGGTAATGATGGTTGGTGCGGCGCTGGGTCTACTCGTGCCATCTTGCTATGGGCTCTTCTAGCCACCGCCTTTTAACTAGTCCGCTATTTCTGCGGCTGAAGACCACACGGTAGCCCTCAAGTAAGGCATCAGCCTCTGGAACTGGTTGGAAATGGCAAGACCCGTTCACAATCCACCTCACAACAGCCTTATAAGCCCCAATAGCATCCTCGCTATCCACCTGCTAGCCCCGTAGCCCTAGCTACTACCAGCCCCGGCTATGTCCCCTTGCCCCCCCTGGGCTATACTGCCACCAGAGGCACAGCGGCACAGCGAATTGTGATATGAATCGCTCTAGAGGAGCGGGACTACCGTGAGCGTGCTACTCACAGCCAAGTCAAGATCCACAACCCCTCCCGCCATCAGAAGGAAGCTGAGAACACCGCAGTGGAAGAATACACCCCCGACTATTCATACCTGTTGGACTGATGTCGGGAAAACATCGCAACCATAGAAGTTGAGGGCACGGAGGCGAAGGCAGCCGACCAGGAGGTGACCGAAGTGCGTCTGGAGAACAAAGTGGCTCTCATGTGCGGCGTCGGGCTTGGGATGGGGAGGGCTTCCGCGCTGCTGTTTGCACAGGAAGGCGCGAAGATCGCGATAACGGCACGCCGCGACGAGCACATAAACGAGATCGCCTCTCGCATTCAGCACCAGGGCGGAGACGCTACCTCGTTGCCTGCGGATATGTCCGCGAAAGTGGAGGCGGACGCGGTTGTAGAAGCGACCGTCGAGAGATACGGCCGCCTCGACATACTCTACTGTGGGGCAGGGGGCTTCTTCGAACCGGCGCGCGACTTCTCGGATATCGACCAAGCCTACTGGAGGGAGGCCATTGGAAACACCCTCGACAGCCTATACAACCTGGCCCAGGCCGCACGGCCGGTTATGGCCTCCCAGGGCGGCGGCGCGATCGTGGCAATCACCGCCAGCTTCAGCGTGCGGCAGGAAGGCAACCCGGCATATGGAGCGGCGAAAGGTGGGATCATTGGCCTCTCGCAAAACCTGGCGCGGGAGTTCTACGCCGACAACATCCGGGTCAACGCGATAGGCGCCGGCCTCTTTCGGGGAAAGTTGGCGGATGGGCCTTTGAACCCGGCTCAGCCCACCTTGTCCCGTACAGGACACCCCGAGGACATCGCCTACGCGGCTTTGTACCTGGTAAGCGACGAGGCGGGTTGGGTCACCGGGCAGGTGCTAAACGTGGACGGCGGAGTCGACACAGGGAGTCGGCCGCTATGGGAGTTCGAAAAGTGATGGCACAGGCTGCGAATGCAGCCGGCGTTCGACACCTCAACCAATCAAGTGCTGCAATGAGATTGCGTAGCAGACGGGCGGCTAGGCCGTAATCCCCCTAGGCTATACTGCCCCCAGAGGCAGGCTCATGCGGGGTGCTGGGTGGCCCGTAGCCTACCCGTTAAGCCTTAACCACCGGCGTGTTAAGCCTTAACATGGCCACCGCCGTTACCGACCTCATCCTCCTCGGCCCCG
>CAJWER010000205.1 GCA_913030785.1 uncultured Chloroflexota bacterium
GGACGGCGAACGCGGCGCGGCCCAGAATCCCTCTAGCTCGCCCTGCATGACAGCCTCGGGGGCGAGGACATCTAATGTGTACATACCAGACCTCCGTGACATTTATAGGCATCAGTGGAACGGCTAATCAGTCCTACGTGCGGACGATTTTACGTCAGCGACATCCGCGTCGCAACCGCTGGAAACAACTTCGGGCCATTGTGTCCCGTGGAACGCGCAGCGATCCGAGCACGAAAAGGGGACCCGCCTCCAGTTCGGAGGCGGGTCCCTGGTGTTCAGCCTGTCTGCCTGTCTTTGAGCGTTCTACGGGAAGATGCCGGAGATGTGTCCAGTAGTATCGGGGAACTCCATGTATACAGACTTCACGGTGCCCGGGTCGTCAATGTACCAGATGTACGAACCGGTGTAAGAGTTCGTCGACCCTACTGGTTTGTTGTCGTTAGACGCCGAATTCGGAACCTCTTGCAAGAATCCACCGGTGACCAGGACATCGAAGTCGATCAGGTAGTACCTAGGGTCGACATAGTAAGTCGAGCCGGAGCGGGTTACCTCTACGGTGTTCCAACTGTCGGCAGAGCCGGCAGAGGAGCCGATGTCCCTGACACCGTCGGAGCTGTCATCGACCCAAACGCTGGTTGCCGTCAGGTCTGCGCCCTCAATGCCGCCGTTGGGGCTCCACAGCCCTGAGGTCGACGTGTTGAAGGGCAGGTGGTCGTCGATCATGTTGAGCGTCGACGTCTGTGTGTTGAGCTGACCCTTGATGGTCTGGTTCTTGCCGAGGATCGGGTAGACACGCTTGCCGATAAAGCGAGAGTTGCCCTTGGCGCCGTAGTATAGGTTCACTGCGGCCTGGATCTTGGACTGCTCCGCGTCGTATGCGTGCTGCTTGGAGTTGTTCAGGTAGCTGGTTACCAGTGGACGGCGATGGCCGAAAGCGTGCCCAGTATCGCGATCACAACGATCAGCTCGATAAGAGTGAACCCTCGCTCGCGGCTGTTGAAGTTGAAGATTCGCATTGTTCGGAAATCCTCTCAGTTCGAAATTATGCCGGTGAATCGATGGTCTTGGCTCGCGATTTGTATTGCACAAAAGCATTATCGAATAGTGGAAAGGCAATCACTATCACCCTTGTGGGTGAGACGGGGATGAGAAAAGAGCTAGTCTTGTAATTTAGGGCGAGAGCGCTCAGCAGAACATGCTCAGGAGAGGGGATAGTGCGGATGTCCGGGGAGGACGAAGATGGGGGATGCGATGGCAAGTGCGCCACAATAGGGCGGATGGCATCCTTGCCGACCTATATGTCCACTATATTGGAAAGTTCGTTCAGGATTGTCAGGAGCTTGTGCCCCTTTGGACTGATCTCTTAGATAGATGGACCTTGTTCATCGGTGTTGGCCTGGAGGTAGCCTTCCGCTGGGGGCTCTTGCTCTGTTCTTTGGTTGTCGCTTCGCTCGGGAGGAAACGGCGTGGCATACTGCTCGTATTCGGCTCATTTGCGGCTGGCTCCGCACTGTTGCTGGTGGCGTCAGTACCAGTGTATTTTGCGGGAGCCGCAGTCCTGGCCGTATTCGGGTTCGGGAACGCGGTTCACCTGACGCTGAGCCAGACCCTGGTGCTGGAGCATGTGGAGGACCGATTTCGCGGGCGCACCACCAGCATATTTACGATGGACGCCGGGCTACTGCCCTTTAGCGTTCTATTGGTCGCGTTCGCGTTCGACGCCCTGGGGAGCCGGTTCACCATCGGGATCATGGCGTAGGACTGCTGATCGCCTCAAGTATTGTGATTTCGACTCAGAAGAGAATTCGAGAACTCAAGTAGTTTGAGTGCGACGTTCGTTTAGAGCAGTTCCCGGTCGAAACCCCAGGTTCCAAATTGGCCAGCAACGATGGTTGGCCGGGCTGGACTCGCCTAAGAGTTGGGGGATACACTGCGTCGGGAAACTGATCGAAAATGCCCAGGAGGGGTAGGCCTTGAACAACGTGTATGACGTCGTGATTTCAAGAGGAAGAGTGATGGACCCGGAGAGCAGCCTTGACGGTGTCAGAGACGTCGGCATCACGGACGGCATGGTCGCGGCAATTTCGGAAGGCGCTCTCGAGGGCCGGTCGACGATCGACGCTACCGGGCTCGTCGTGTCTTCCGGGTTCATCGATATGCACAGCCACGGTCAGAACCGCGAAAACTATGAGGCTCAGGCTCGCGATGGGGTGACCTCCTGTCTGGAGCTCGAGGTTGGGGCAGCCGATATCGACGCCTGGTATGGGGAGCGCGAAGGCTCTTCACTCGTAAATTTCGGTGCCAGTGCCGGGCACATTCCTGTTCGGATGAAAGTGATACCAGACCCCGGCAACATCGTGCCCATAGCTGACGCGGCTTACCGCGAGTCCACGGACGCGGAGATGGCCGAGATACTGGACGACATCGAAAGGGGCCTCCAGCGAGGCGGACTCGCCGTCGGGTTTGGTCTTGCATACACGATTGCGGCCTCGCGCTGGGAGATACTAGAGGTTTTTCGGGTAGCGGCAAAATATGACGCGGCATGCCACGTGCATATGCGTGGCAGCGGACTCATCGGACCGATGGACTCCATCGAGGGGATGGAGGAGATTCTGGCGGCCTCGGCAATCACCGGCGCGCGCCTCCATCTCGTGCACATCTCCAGCACCGGTCGGCAAGCCGTTCCTCAGCTACTCCAGATGATCGAAGAGGCCCAATCCAGGGGTATGGATGTGACCACAGAGTGTTATCCCTACGCTGCCGGCATGACGGAAATAGGCGCCGCATTCCTGAGCGAGGACGATTGGCAGCGCAAGCTTGGCATAGACTACGAGGACATGGAATGGACACTCACGGGCGAGCGTCTGACAGCAAGGACCTTCGCCGAATATCGCGAAACGAACGGGATGGTGATAATGCACATGATCCCGGACGACATCGTCGATATCTCAGTCGCCAGCCCGCTCACGTCGATCGCCACGGATGGCCTGCTTGAAGAGGGCAAGGGACATCCGAGAACAGCCGGCTCGTACAGCCGTGTGCTGGGCCACTTTGTACGCGAGCGAGGCATCTTGACCCTGATGGATGCACTTCGGAAGTCGTCTCTGATGCCAGCCCAGCGACTTGAGCATCGCACGCCGGCGATGAAACGCAAGGGTCGAGTTCATGTTGGCGCCGATGCGGACCTGGTGGCTTTTGACCTTGATCGAATCATTGACAGGGCGACCTACGCGGAGCCGGCGCTACCGCCGGATGGAATGGTCCATGTTCTGGTGAATGGCGTGCCTGTGGTAAGCGACGGCGTACTGCAAGAAGGGGCGACGCCAGGGCAGCCGGTGAGGGCGCCTATCTCTTGAGCCTGGTAGGCTAGGGGTTCCGCTCAAGACTGTGTCAAGCGCAATTCGACTTTCGGACGCTCCTCCTGAAGGGTCGACGCGATGGTCTTGTCTTGGTCGCTTCATCCGCGGCCTAGCGCCTCTGATAGCTCGCTTTGGCACAGGTCGATCAGCTGAGTAGGCACCTCGAGTAGATCCGAAAGTTCAGATGCGAGGTCGTAGTCCTTGCACGCCAGTTTGAGGGCGAACCGGGGCGAAAAATCTCCCTGGAATAGGGTCTCTGGCATTCGCTTGAGAAATGGCATGTTGCCCCCCAGGACGGCGCCTCGCTTGAACGCCTCGATCAATCGCGGTAGCTCCACTCCGCCTTTTACGCCGAGGGTCAGGCACTCCGTTACCAGCAGGTCGACACTCATCGCCAGTGCGTTGTGGACGATCTTGGTCACCGAGCCCGTGCCCAGCTCGCCCACCCAAACCACATCGCTCGAGAAGGATTCGAGGACCGGTCGCACAGACTCTAGTGCGGCCCGGTCACCGCCCGCAAATAGGGCAAAATCACCGCCAAGGCCCCCTCACGGCCACCGTCCAGGGGGATGTCCAGTATTTAACGTTTCGGTTAGCCATTGCAGAGCCCACTGTACGCACCAACTCGGGCGAATTGATCGAGTGGTCGATGTAGGTCGGCCCAGGCTGAATTGTGTCTACGAGCCCTTTCGGACCCATCGTGGCGGCCTCCATCTCGATAGGCCCGGGTAAACACGTTGCCACAACATCGCACTGCTCCGCCACGTGCCCCGGCGAGTCAGCCCAGATCGCGCTGCTCTCCAATAGTGTTGTCGCCGCGTCCTTTCGGATGTCCTGTACGACCAGCGGGAAACCTGCGTCCAGTACCCACTTTGCGAGCGGGCTGCCCATTTGTCCGAGGCCGATGAACCCGACCCTCATCATTGTTCCTAGTGGAGCCCAAAGCGCTTCCGCGCAAAAACATGGACTCTGGGGGGATTGCTGGCGGGAATTTTGAGTCGCCGCACAGACACCAATACTCTAGTGGGGCACGAAGCGCGTAGGGGCCGGAACTGCGCACAAGCGATCACGGAGAGGGGTGCGGAGTGCGAGGTCGGGGAGGGTCCTATGATATCGAGGCTGTGATCCAGGCAGGGAAAATAGGGAGACGACCCCCCACGAGAGCTTAGACGGTGTCGGATATCTCGATTACGTCGTTAGCCATCCTGACTATCGCGGCCTAGGTCTTGGCAGGGCGGTGTGCTCTGGCGTCATGAGGTTCTTTGTCGAACACGGCTACGACTCAATCATTCTGTTACGGACGACTGGCGGCTGCCGGCGATCGGCCTCTATCTGTCGCTGGGATTTGACCCGGTGATGGAGCGCGAAGACATGCCGTCGAGATGGCGGGCGATCATGGCCGAATTGGAGAAGCCGAGGAGAGTCAGTTAGAGCGTCAGCCGGACTGGTTGGGCTTTCCCCAGATAATCAGTAGTTTGAGCGGCTCGGAGCCTGTGTATACGGAACCTATGGTCGGAGCCTTCCGGCGCCAAGACCGCGTCTCCTGCCTTCACCGGGATCTTTTCACCGTCGGCCCACATGAGGCCCTCGCCTCCATCTTGCCCCCTTGTCGACTTGCCCTGGCAGGCGCCTTCTCAATGGGCTACACCTGCCGCGCCGTGTTCGTCGATGAGATGGCCCGTTATGAAGCGATCGATGGAGAAGGGTGCATTGAGGACATGAGGACTGTCGTTGGCAATGGTGTAGGCGTATAGCCAGCCGGAGCCCGGTGTGGCCTTGTAGCCTCCGGTCCCCCAGCCGCAGTTGAAATACAGCCCGTTCACCGGGGTCTTGTCGATGATGGGACAGGCGTCGGGGCACGTGTCCACAGTGCCGGCCCACTGGCGCATGAGCCTCAGTCGGCTGAACATCGGGAACATCTCCACGATGGCCGATATCGCATGTTCCAGAACTGAGAAGCTGCCGCGCTGCCCATAGCCGTTATATGCGTCTATGCCTGCGCCCGCGAGGATCTCCCCTCGATCGGTCTGATTGATGTACATGTGGACGGCGTTTGACGTGACCACGGAGTCGAGAATCGGTTTGATGGGCTCGGACACCCATGCCTGCAAGGGGTGGCTCTCGATGGGCAGCCGGAAGCCGGCCATGCCGG
>CAJWER010000206.1 GCA_913030785.1 uncultured Chloroflexota bacterium
TACTAGCCACTCTCACATTTGCTACAAAACAGGGAATTTGTTGCACTGTCAAGCCTGCCTTTTCGACATAGGGTATCGATAGGCGCTACGGCGTGCTAGGATGGCGCGGTCACCGCTACTGGACGGTGTCACCCACCGCGCGGCCAGACGACTCTCGTATGGGGGACCGACGACATGCTCGTCTTCATCGTCCGCCGCTCGCTCCTCGCCGTCCTGACCGTCTGGGCCCTCTCTGTAATCTCCTTCGCCGTGATCCAACTCCCGCCGGGCGACTTCGTCGACACATACATCCAGGATATTGTGGGCGGCAGTGGCACGAACACCGCCGGCTCCCCGGCTGTTGTTGAGGCCATCAGGGACACGCTTCGCGTGCAGTTCGGCCTGGACAAGCCAGTCTACGTCCAGTACTCCAAGTGGCTATGGAGGCTCCTTCACGGCGATTTCGGCCAGTCGCTGGTGTCCCAAAAGCCTGTGTCCGAGATCATCGGCGAGCGGCTCTTGATGACCGTGATCCTCGCGGGGACAACCGCGATGTTTGCATGGGGCCTCTCCATCCCAATCGGCATTTATTCCGCCGTGCGCCAGCACAGCATCGGGGACTATACCATTACCTTCGTGGGATTCTTGGGCCTGGCCGTCCCGGATTTCTTGCTAGCCCTGTGGCTGCTCTGGATCACGTTCGTGTACTTCCCGGACCTCGGGGTTGGGGGGCTCTTCTCGCCGGAATATCTTGAGGCGCCCTGGAGCATAGCGCGGGTCAAGGACCTGCTGGCCCACCTGTGGATAGCAGCCTTCGTAGTAGGCACCGCCGGCACTGCCACCCTGATACGTGTGATGCGCGCCAACCTGCTGGACGAGCTGCACAAGCCCTACGTGGTCACCGCCCGGGCAAAGGGGATGGTCGAGTGGAAGCTAGTAGTGAAGTACCCGGTGCGGCTAGCCCTGAACCCACTGGTCAGCACCCTAGGATACCTGCTGCCGGTGCTGATGTCGGGGAGCGTAATCGTATCGGTGGTGCTGAGCCTGCCGACCGAAGGTCCGCTGCTGCTTTCGTCGCTGCTGACAGAGGACATGTTCGTGTCGGCGGCCATCGTGCTACTTTTGGGCACTCTGACGGTGATCGGAACGCTGCTGTCTGACATCTTGTTGGGGATTCTTGACCCGCGCATCAGGCTGGCGTAGCGTAGCCTAGATCCTATACAACCTGGAAGCTGCCGTCGCGCCTCGCTTAGCATACGCCAACCTTGGCCAGTACGATAGAGCGATAGAAGACTGGGACGAGGCCATCAGGCTCGACCCGCAGTACGCCAAGGCCTACTTCAACAGGGGAGTGATTTACGAAAGACTTGGTAAGTCAACAGAAGCAGAACGCAACTTCGCAAAGGCCAAGGAACTCGGATACGAACGCTAGGCTATACTGCCCCCAGAGGCAGGGTCAGGCGGGTGATGGTGAACCCTAACGGCGAGGAGTCCCATGGGGGTTAGGTACAACTGGGGGGGTAGGGAGATTAATCTCAAACTCATAATTACGTGAGCAAAATCAGGATAACTTCATGAGCACTTTCAATAAGAAAGAACTACGCAACTCTCGAGAGTTATTACTAGACAAGGTGGAGCGTATCACAGAGATACCTTTGATGATTCTCTCCTTGATAATGATTCCATTATTACTTGGACCAGTTCTTTGGGATATGTTGGAGAATGAAGAAAGATTTTTCTTCATAGGAGACATATTGATTTGGGCATTGTTTGCTGTAGATATGGTGGTCAAAACAGCTTTGTCTACTAATAGGGTCAATTACTTGAAAGTTCATTGGTTGGAGCTTATTGTCGTCGCCCTACCATGGTTTCGCCCATTTCGACTAGTCAGGTTGATTGCATTCGCGGCGAAAAATTATAGAGGTACAACTAGAGCAGGCAAACCTGATTTTCTGCTTGTATACGCCGTAGGTCTCATAATGTTTGGTGCAACAATAGTTACGACTTTTGAACAAGGATACGGCTCTTCCCTCGTGTCTTTTTCACAGTCTTTATGGTGGTCTCTCGTTACTATCACCACTATTGGTTACGCTTACGGCGATACATTACCCGTATCCACGGCAGGACGTGGGGTGGCTGTGATTTTGATGCTTGGAGGGTTGGGTATATTTGGGGCGATTACAGCAAATCTAGCAGCAGTCTTTTCAAATGCGGGGGACCCAAACACCAAGGCTATTGCTGAACTAACGCAACAGATAAGCGAGTTAAAGGCAGAAATATCGTCCAATAGGCAGTAAATACGTGGAACTAATTATGTTTTCACAGGTGAGGATAGGGCAATTAACCCCCTACCTCACAACAGCCCCATGAGCCTTAGAGGCACGGGGAAGGATATCGTCGACCAACCACTCTATCGGTTCTTCGGGCTGGTCGAGCCACTCCCCGGGCTCAACGAAGTTCAGCATCCCCGCGGCCTCTGCTGGAGATGCGGTCGCTGGGAATTCATGATCATTTTGTGACTAAAACGGCCGTTACGACTAATAAAGGCGTCCCGGGATATAACCCGTGGACGCCTTCGTTATGCGCTGGAAGTGTGGCAGGAGCGGCAGGACTCGAACCTGCGACCTGCGGTTTTGGAGACCGCTGCTCTTCCAGCTGAGCTACGCTCCTGCGCAATACGTCGCCTACGATTCTAATATGGGTGCTTCGGACCGGTCAACCTCGACCTGCTTGTCCCTCTACTCTCATCTGGTGCGCTGTGGTAGATTTGCGGCAGCGGTGCCAAGGATCTGAAGGTCCAGGCTGGGCGTCGCAAGACCGGGAGGCATCATGGATCTGGGACTGGACGGCAAGGCCGCGATCGTGACCGGCGGCAGTCGCGGCATCGGCAGGGCTACCGCCCTCGGATTGGCGGCTGAGGGGTGCGGCGTAGCCATCTGCGGACGCGGAAGCGACGACATCGACCGCGCCCTGGTGGACCTGCGCCAGGTCTCAAATCGCGCCTGGGGCCAGGTGGCGGACGTGACCAGCTCTGCGGACGTCAATTCATTCGTAGACGGCGCAGTCCGTGAGCTTGGCGGCATTGACGCCCTGGTATGCAACGTCGGTGGGTTCAGTGGGGGCGAAACCCTCGACGCGACCGACGAAGACTGGATGGCCACCCTGGACATGAATCTGATGCACGCGGTGCGCACCATCCGAGCTACGGTGCCCCACATGAAGAGCCGTGATCACGCCAGCATCGTAATCGTGTCGTCCATATCTGGCTGGAAGCCCGGTCCGAGGGCCCAGTACGGTGCAGCCAAGGCCGCTGAGATATTCCTGGCATCGTCGCTTGCCTGGGACCTCGCCGCCGATCACATCCGCGTTAATACTATCTGTCCGGGTTCGATATACTTCGCGACGAGCGGCTGGGCCGACTACGAGCGCGACGATCCAGAAGGTTACGCCAGGTTCCTGAAAAATGAGCTCCCCGAGGGACGCCTGGGGACCGATTTCGAGGTCGCCGAGGTAATCACGTTCCTTTGCTCTGAACGGTCCCGGTGGATCAACGGGGCGATGGTGCCAGTCGACGGAGGGCAGAGCCGCCCAAGTGGCCGCTGGTTCAACTAGTGCTGCGCACGCTGGGTTGGGCGGGGCTGGGTACTGCCTGATCGAAATCTCGCTGCTTGACCCGGACCCGGGCCGGGTATCCAAGAACATCTAACGGGAGTAAGTACATGTATAGAGTGGAATTTGGGGTTGTTCACGAAGGTTGCGTAGTGAACGAGTTGTCTAGGGCGGTGCCAACCGTACGGCTGGTGTGCCCGGGAGGCTTCATCATCAGCGCCGAGTCCGCCGACGAGATTCTAGCGCTGTCGCACCCCACGGATGCTGAGGTCGACGCCGTGCTGGCGTTCCTCAACGCATCCCCGAGCATAGCGGAGTCGGAATTGCTGGAGCGGACCCCGGACCACGCCTATGTCCACCTCCTCTCTCAGACCGCGCCGGGCGCTGGCTACTGCTCCCAGGTCGTCGAGAAGAACCGATGCTTCCGCCTCGGCTACGAGATTCAGATGGACGGAGTCGAGCAGTGGCAAGTGGGGTGCGCGGAGCGATCCCAGGCCGAGGGCCTTCTACGGGACCTGCCGGCACTCGGCGAACTCAAGTACGGCCGCATCACGGAAGCGAGCTGGTCGGATCTGGTCGCCTTTTCCAGTACATAGACAGGGGTGGACGACGTGCAAGATACATCACCGTGCTGCGCTCCCGACCGCCCAACCTCGCCAGCAGACGTTACTCCCAACCACTCTACCCTCGTGTCGAAGGGAACGGGTAGCACCAAGGGCATGGTGGAACTCCCCGGCGGTGAGTTCCTGATGGGTACAATTGACGAGGTAGGGTTTCCGGCCGATGGCGAGGGGCCAATTCGACGCGTCAGCCTGAATCCCTTTTATATCGACGAAACGTCAGTTACCAACACACAGTTCACACGGTTCGTGAAGTCGACTCGATACCAGACCGAGGCAGAGCAGTTTGGCTGGTCGTTCGTGTTTCACCTGTTCCTGACGAAGCGCGCGAGGCGCGAGGCGACCCACGCGGTGACAGAGGTCCCGTGGTGGCTGCCGGTAAATGGAGCGACCTGGCGGCACCCCGAGGGACCGGGGTCCGGGGTCAAGGACCGCATGGGCCACCCCGCCGTACACATCTCCTGGAACGACGCGATGAGCTATTCTGAATGGGCCGGGAAACGCCTGGCAACGGAGGCCGAGTGGGAGTTCTCCGCCCGTGGCGGCCTAGAGCAACTCAGATATGCCTGGGGAGACGAGCTGACACCGGGCGGCGAGCACCGCTGCAACATCTGGCAGGGCGACTTCCCCAACCGTGATACCGCCGAAGATGGCTATTCGGGCACTGCCCCAGCACGATCATACGAGCCCAACAACTACGGGCTATATAACGTCGCCGGCAATGTCTGGGAATGGACCGCAGACTGGTTCAGCGCCGACCATCATGTCGATGGCCCGAGCGACAACCCGCAGGGCCCGGCGCAGGGCGATTCACGAACGACTCGCGGCGGATCATACCTCTGCCACGAATCGTACTGCAATCGCTACCGGGTCGCTGCGCGCAGTTCGAGCACACCCGATAGCTCGACCGGCAATCTGGGGTTCCGCTGCGCCCTCGACGCCTGAGGGCGGCGGCTATGGTGAAATGAGGTAGCGCGAGGCGGCCTGTAAGCCGAGTTCTGTTCCCGACCTTCGATCAGTTTACGCCCCGCCGAGGCGGTGCTTCATCCCGATCTTAGGCCGGGTGGCAACCATCTATCTAGCCCCGCCGTTACCGACGGGGTCAAGCGGCCAACCCGGGGATGGGCCGGATACCCTTAGCCCCTCTATTAGGCCTTGCACCGGATGGGGTTTGCCTGGACCCCCGATGTTACCACCGGGGCGGTGAGCTCTTACCTCGCCATTTCACCCTTACCTTTTTCAAGGTGGTATGTTTTCTGTTGCACTTTCCGTCGGGTCACCCCGCCCCGCCGTTAACGGGC